>CBDUWQ010000205.1:0-7107 GCA_965370965.1 uncultured Bacteroidales bacterium | reverse complement strand
TTGCTTACAGCAGTTATAATAAAAATAACAACTATAATAAATACCACCCACCCCCATTTTTTGGAAGCTTCATCGCCTAAAAACCTAACTAATCCGGCATAATCAGCCTCATTGTTCTTAAAAAAAGGGATAGTTGTTTTAGTTGTCTTTACATTTCGGACCTCATACTTTTTTGCATCAAAATTATTTTCGCTATCAGCCAACTCAATTTGCTGCTGAGGGTTTTCAATTTTTATGTTTTCACGAATTACAACATCATCGCTAACATATAAAGTAATACCAACAATTAGCCCTAAAACAATTTGTCCTATAATTTTAAACCTTCCGGCAAGTCCTTCTTTATCTTTTTTAAATACTTTTATATAATCGTCTAAAAAGCCTATTATACCAAGCCATACGGTGGTAATTATCATTAATATAATATATGTATTATTTAATTTGGCAAGCAGCAGTACAGGAATAATTATTGAGCCTAATATTATTATCCCCCCCATGGTAGGTGTACCCTTTTTTTGCATTTGCCCTTCTAACCCTAAATCGCGAACCTCCTCACCAATCTGTTTTTTCTGCAAAAGTGTTATCACTCTTTTTCCGTAAATCATTGAAATTAAAAGCGATAAAATAATTGCTAAGCCCGACCGGAACGAGATGTACTGGAACATTCCTGCTCCCGGGAAATTCAACTGATTTAAGTAATCAAATAAATAGTATAACATATACTGTTTTTTATTATAAATTATTGATTTTCAAATATTTCATTAATAACCTCGCAATCATCAAAATGGTGTTTAACTCCTTCAATTTCCTGATAAGTTTCATGTCCTTTGCCTGCAACAAGTACAATATCACCGGGCTGAGCCAACATACATGCTGTTTTAATGGCCTCGTGCCTGTTTGTTATTGCCAAAAGTTTGTTGTTTAAAGGCGGTAAAACACCGGCACGCATATCTTCAATAATATCATCGGGCTTTTCGTTGCGCGGGTTATCAGATGTAAGAATTACCTGACCACTAAATTTAGCCGCAACCGATGCCATTAAGGGACGTTTTGTTTTATCGCGATTTCCGCCGGCACCTATTACTGTAATTATTTTACCACTACCTTCAAGCATCTCTTTTATTGTTGAAAGTACATTTTTTAAAGCATTGGGGGTGTGGGCATAATCAACAATGGCTAGTTTACCTGTTTTTGATTTAATGTATTGAAACCTACCATCAACAGGTTGCAAACTGCTAATTGCCTGTATTACCTCATTACGGTTTTGGTTAAGCAATAGTGCAACAGCATAAACCGAAAGTAGGTTATAGGCATTAAAACCCCCAATAAAGCGAGTCCAAACCTCAGTATTATCAAATGTAACCAACATGCCATCAATATGCGACTCTAACACCCTTGCACGAAAGTTGGCCATACTTTTTAATGCCAAAGTTTGTTTTTTTGCGCAAGTATTTTGTAGCATTATACGCCCGTTTTTATCATCAACATTTACTAAAGCGAAAGCATTGCTTTTTAAATTATCGAAAAACAGTTTTTTTGCATTAATATATTCGGCAAATGTTTTATGATAATCAAGGTGGTCTAGTGTTATATTGGTAAATACAGCTCCCGAAAATTCTAAACCTGCAACACGTTTTTGGTGCAATGCATGAGAACTTACCTCAATAAAACAGTAATCGCAGCCTACACTTACCATTTCGGCTAACAGCCTGTTAAGCTGCACAGGGTCGGGGGTAGTATGTGTGGCATCAACAACAGTTGTATGAATATAGTTGCGTATGGTTGACAGCAGCCCTGTTTTGTAACCGAGTTTTTCAAAAAGTTGATACAATAAAGTTACCGTAGTGGTTTTGCCATTGGTTCCGGTAACGCCTACCAATTTTAGTTTTGACGATGGGTTGTTATAAAAATTTGATGCTAAAATACCGAGTGCATTGGCTGAATCTGCAACTTGAATATATGTAATATTATTGTGGTTTTTTTCAGGTAATTTTTCACATATAATTGAATTGGCACCATTTGCAATTGCACTTTCAATATATTTATGCCCATCGGTTTGGTATCCGTTTACGGCAACAAAAACTTGGTTTTGCTCAACCTTCCGTGAATCAAATTCAATATTTTGCACTAATATTTTAGTACTGCCAACTACCTGCAATACCTCAATACCTTTTAATATGTTGTTTAATTGTTTCACTTATATTAAATCTAATACTATTCTATCTCCTTGTTTAAAAGGGGTTCCGGGTGTTATCGATTGTAAACCTACAGCACCCCGTCCGTTAATTACCACGTTAAGTCCCAAATTCTCCAATACAAACAGGGCATCTTTAGCCCCCATGCCTTTTACATTGGGTATAATTTTGTCTTTTATATATCTGTTATATAGCCTTATGGCCGAATCGTGTTTTTCTGTGGCAACCCAGTCAGAATTAATACCTAAATCTTCATATGGTATTTGCAATTCATCTAAAACAAATTCCAGCTCTTTTTTATATCCCTTCCGGGAATATGGAATACTAACAGATTGATTATTGGCATAAAACTCTTGGCTGTGTAAATCAATATGGGTTGAGTAAACCTTATCGGCAATTTCTTTAAAAACCTGACCGGCGACCAAATTACCATAATAAACACCCGATGTTGGTGCATTTACCACCACAATACAACTATACTTTGGGTTATTGGCCGGGAAATATCCAACAAATGATGCTTGATAACTTACCTTACTATTATATTTGTAGCCATACTTTTTATTTGCAATTTGGGCGGTACCTGTTTTTCCGGCAATTTTATAATTTGTGTTTTTAAGGTTTTGTGCCGTACCTTTCTCAACAACTCCCTCAAGCATTATTTTTGCCTTGGCAATAGTTGCCCTCGAACAAATTGAAGGCTTTATTACCTTAGGGCTAAAATGCCGAATAATTTCACCATGGTCGGTAATAGCCTTAACAAAACGGGGTTTAAGCATCTCCCCATCATTGGCAACGGCGTTGTAAAAAGTCAGAATTTGTATAGGTGTTTGTTCAACCTCGTAACCGTATGACATTTGTGGCAGGGAAATACCCGACCACAATGTATCATCGGGAAATTTAATGTAAGGAGCTCTTTCGCCCTTAATTTCGATGTTATATTTTTCGGTAAGCCCCATTCGCTTTAAGCCCTTAACAAAACGTTCTTCTTTTCCGGTATAATATTGTGTTATAAGCTTTGTAACACCAACATTTGACGAGAGTTCAAGCACCTCTTCAACCGATATTTTTCCATATCCGCCTACTCGCGAATCACGCACCAGATGGTCGTGATAACGAATTTCGCCATTACCTGTGTCAACACTATCATCCAAATCAATATAGCCGTCTTCAAGTGCCACCATTAATGCCGGAAGTTTAAATGTTGAGCCGGGCTCGGTGCGCTCACCTATGGCATAGTTATACTGTTCACTATATTGTCCGTGCGAATCTCTTTTTAAATTGACAATAGCCTTAATATCGCCTGTTTTAACTTCCATTAAAATGGCAGTACCATGACTTGCTTTATGCTTATTAAGCTGGGTATATAGCGCATGGTGTGCTACATCTTGAAAATTAATGTCGATAGTAGTTATAACATCGTATCCATTCCTTGGCTCAACAGCATTACCATCGTTAACCTGCATCCAAACATTGCCGGCAATTCGCTGAACAAGTTTTACCCCCTTTTTGCCTTTTAGTTCATTGTCATAAGCTCCTTCAATACCAACATGAGTGCCGGCTTTGCTATGATAGCCAATTGTGCGCGATGCCAATGAAACAAATGGTTGGATACGCTTGTTTTCTTGTTTTACAATAAAACCTCCCTTATTTTGTCCACGCCTAAAAATTGGAAACTTTTTTAGCTTTTTTAACTGTATATAATCAACCTTCCTTTTTATAAGGTGGTATCTTTCGCCTCTATATCGTGCACTTACAAGTTTGCGTTTATACTGTTGCGATGTTTTATCTTTAAAAAGGTTTGAAAGCTCTATTGATAGTGAATCTATATATCGGTTAAAAACTTCATCAGTTAGAGATGGGCATTTCAAATCCATCCTAATTTCGTAAAAAGGGACTGAGGTTGCTAAAATACGACCGTCGGCAGCGCAAATATTACCCCGGTTAGGTTCAATTACAATATCTTTTTTACTAATAGTATTTGCATTTGCCCATTTTTCGTGTTCAACTACATTAAGAAAAACCACCTTACCCATAATAACAAGCGCAAATAGCACTACTGCTATATAAACAATACTTAGTTTTGCAACTATCTCTTTTCTAATATTGTTCTCACTCATTACCTTTTACTACTAATATGCGTGGAGGCTCAACTGCCTCCTTTAAATTTAATCCTTTTTCATTTACTAATCTCGCTACCACACTTTGCTTACTAATAAACATTAGTTTTGATGCTGATGTAATAGACTCGGCTCTTAATTCCTTAATATTAGCTTGTATTTTAATCGTTTCGCGAACAATTTTTTCGGCATGATATCGGTTGCCGATATATAGAATAGCAATTAAGGTTAAAAATAGCACATAAGGAAGTTGCTCTATTACCCCATCGCGGGTTAGCACACTTCCGTCCATTACATTTTGAAGCGGCATTTTTGCATCTTCATTACTACTTACTGCTTTCCATTTTTTTCCAAAAAACGTCATATGCTTATAATACTCTTTACCGTTAATAGTTTTTGTTAAGGCGATGCATGCACCGTCTTAACTATAATCTTTCAGCAATTCTAAGTTTAGCACTTCTGGCTCTATTATTCCTCTCTATTTCCATATCATCGGGCACTATTATTTTTCGGTTAACCTTTTTAAATGGAACATCTACGTTGCCATACAAATCTTTTTCAGGTATTCCTTCAAACATTCCGTTTTTTATATAGTTTTTTACCAGCCTGTCTTCAAGCGAGTGGTAGGTTATAACAACCAACCGTCCACCCGGTTTTAACACCTCTTCTGTTTGCAGCAGCATCTCTTTTAAGGCTTCCATCTCTTGGTTTACCTCAATGCGTAATGCTTGAAAAACCTTTGCCAGTATTTTTGACTGGGCGTGTGGCGGCAATATTGGCTTAAGCAGCTCTTTAAACTGGTCTATTGTTTCAATTTTTTGCTGTTTACGGTACTTGTCAATAAACCCTGCAACTCGTCCGCCATTTTTTAACTCTCCGTAGTTTTTAAATATACTTTTCAGCTCTTCTGTTTTGTATTCGTTTAATACTTTTTGGGCCGTCAGCTCGGCCGATTGGTTCATGCGCATATCAAGGTAGGCGCTAAACCTAAATGAAAAACCCCTTTCTTCAGTATCAAAATGGTGGCTTGAAACACCAAGGTCGGCAAGTATTCCGTCAACTTTTTCAATGTTATTATAGCGTAGATAATTACGCATAAAGCGGAAGTTACCCTGCACTAAAATCAGGTTTTTGCTTTTTGTTTTGTTTGCTATGGCATCGGTGTCTTGGTCAAAACCTATTAATTTGCCCGCTTTAAGTTTTTTTAATATGGCTTTTGAATGCCCCCCTCCGCCAAAGGTACAATCAACATAAATTCCATCAGGGTTTATGGATAACCCGCTAATGCTTTGTTCCAATAAAACCGGCACATGATAATCGTCCATGTTTATTCCTCCTGATTGTGCTGTGATTGCATTATTTGTTCGGCCAGTTGGGCAAATTCATTTTCATCCTCTTCTAACCGTTCATATTCTTGCTTACTCCAAATTTCAATTTTGGAATCCTGCCCTGAGAGCACGACCTCTTTATCGGCACTTATGGACTCAAGTAGCCGTTTAGGAATAAGAATCCTACTGCTGCCATCAAGAATTATTTCGGCTGTTCCTCTTGAAAAGCCTCTAACAAAGCGGTTATGCTCTTTATTAAATGGATTAGTACGAGAGCGGATAAGTTGGTTTTGCCGTTCCCACTCTTGGTTTGTATAAATTACTAAGCAGTTTTCAAACAGATCTTTTTTTACAACAAATCGGTCAGAATCTTCCTCTAACTGCTTTTTAAGAGCAGCCGGAAAAAGCATCCGCCCTTTACTGTCGAGCTTACAATTATAGTCTCCAATAAAATATGCCATAGTAACTTATCTGTTTTTTCAAACAGTAAAGTAACTGATTTTTTGACACTTTTGCCCACTTTACTACACTTTTTTACACAAATGTTGATAACTTACATTAATTTACCCAACTGTTAATAAAAGTGCGGATTATGTTTTGTTAAAATGGGATTAGTACTAATTGTGAAACACGATTAATAAAAACAACACTATAATTTTCTTACGAACACACATTAAGCATCAAAAAAGCACTACTAAGCAGTTCAAAACCGCTAAATAGCTAACCACGATAATGATAATAAATTCTTTATTTCATGATATACCTATTGAGCCTTTTGTTATTACAATAAATAGTACTCTGCCCTTTGTTTTCTCTTACCATATAAACATCTGTAAACGTAGGTCTAATAAGTAATTCATCAACAACAAACCAATCTTCAAATTTTCTATTACCGTGCATCATAATTATTATATTGCTGTTTTTTAATATTGGCTTAAATGTATGTTTTGACAGATACCACCACCCATCAACAATGGAGTTTTTTAAAGGAGAGTAATATAAATACTGTAATGTTTTACCGGCGCTGTCAATTTCGGTAATAATAGCGGTGTTAAATGTTTGGTCCCAAACATAGTTGTAATACCAAAAACTTACTTCATACTCTATTGATGTATCTAATTTTGCCGTTGGTATTTTGCATAAATGCGTGTAATCTAATTTTTTACCTTTTAATGCACCTTTTCCAAAGTAAGTAATGTCTGATACTGATTCATCAAAATTATTGTACAGCACAAAATTACTTGTGTCTTTAACCAAACAACCGTTTTTGTTTAACAACTGTGTTTCTACTTTATAAAATTCATTTAACTGTTTGTTGTTATTGGGTTTAAACAAATCATTTAACTGTAATGAGTAAATTGAGCAACTTGACGAACTAAGGTAAGGTTTAGCTTTTGATAAAATTATTTTCTCATTTTGATTCAGTAGTGCTGTATCTGAGTGATGCACAATAACAGCAATATCTTTTTT
>CBDUWQ010000204.1:0-7119 GCA_965370965.1 uncultured Bacteroidales bacterium | reverse complement strand
TTTATTTATTATTGCCACTAAATACTTTAATATCTTTTATTTTAAAACATTACCACTAAGGCACAAAGGTTCACTAAATAATCTATCGTAGGTGTTTCATATGATTAGATTTTCCGCTAATCTACCTGAGTATGCAGTTAGACAGGTGCGCGAATAAAATCACTGTTTTGTTGCTTTTAAAAGCCTGACATAATTTTTCATATAAAAATGCTCTTCAAAGTTTGAAAAACCATATTGATTTAAAATAACTTTCCAATCGCGCTTAATCCAATCAAAAGCATATTTACACTCAATAGCTTTAAAAATAAACTTGTGGTAAAAAGGCATGGCATCCATATCAAACTCGGCAAAATCGAGTATAATAAAACTACCACCGGGTTTTAAATGGTTAAAGGCATTTTTTATTACTTCGCCCCTAACCTCATGCGGAAAACCGTGGATAACAAAACTTATAAATACTTTATCGTATTTATCGTTTAACTCAAATGGTTGGTCAATACGTTTGTTTTCAAACTTAACATTTGTTTCAGCACCAAACTTTTGCAAAAACTGCTGCTCCATTTCGGCTGAAATATCAAGTCCGGTAATGCTGCCTGCAATATCAAGATGCTGTGCCATTAGTTGAGCATTACGCCCGGTGCCACATCCTAAATCAAGAATACTATCGCTGGGTTTAATACCCATATCGGCAATAGATTTTTTAATAAACCGCTTATATAAACCCATTGAGCCTATATTCATTACTTTATCGTAATGTTTTGATACAAACGGATTTAGTTCAACACCCGAATCGGGATAAATTTTTGTTGCCATAATATTATTTTTTTTGTGATGCTGTTTTCTTGTGATGCTTGTCTAATTCAGGCAGGCTGTGATGCTCCCAAAACAAGTTAGGGACAAGTTATGATGCCGTTTTCTTCCCGAAAAATCGGGAGATACATCAGAATATCAACAAGTTACAAACTTACATATTTATTCGCTAATAATGATTAGTAACATTTAATGAACTGCCCCGCCGCAAGCGGACGAGGTATCAATAGGAATTGCATTATTAATCGCCCCAAGGGGCGAGGAATACAACCCATAAGATTCCTCGACTTCGCGTTCGACTTCGCTCACGCCGAAGGCTCGGAATCCCTGCCTGTACAGCCGTTTCGGCAGGCAGGAGTTCGACTAATCATTTCAGTTCACTACGCTCCTGAAATAATAGTCTCTCTGATTTAAATACTTTTAAAAACCCTTGCCAATGAAAAGCCTGGGGCATCAACATGTAAATCAAGAAAATAGCCAAAAGGGGTTTGATGTACAGTATATCCTGCGTTTTTCATTCTTGCCTCTACCCTATTAAACAGCTCTATTGTAAAGTTGGGGTTTGCCTTACTGTCGGATAAATGAGCAAACGAATGGAGTACAACTTCTTTTACCCCATTCTTTCCGCAGACCCACTTTAGGTTTTTAACCAATTTTTTCTCCACATCTTTCTCTTTTTCCACATCTTTTTCTTCAACCTGAATAAAAGCTACCTGAACATCTTTATAACTTTCAGGATTAACTTTATCATCGGCACTATCAAGAGTTTTTACTGTTGGGGTAAAACCAAAGTTTTTGCAATAAATAAGTAGTAGTTTCATTTTTTTTAGTTTCAAGTTCAAAGGTTGAGTCCACTCCTAAAAGAATAATTTAGCAACGAATGCACGAATATAAAAATACAACAATCTGTATTACAATTGTATATAAATCGCAAAATTTCACAAATTCACAAAAACTGCGTTTTCGGAGTGGACTCAAGGCTTAAGGTTATTGCAATAAACAATGTAACAATATACTAAATCCCAAACAGATATCCTCCTATTCCAATTATTAACCCATAAATTATATTTGTAATTTTAACTGCAAGAAAACCATAGCGTGACTCGGCTAACAAAGGTAACATTCCGTGTCCATCTTGTACAATTGAACTTGCTAAGAGTACACTAAAAGGGATGCTGCCCTGTGCAAAAAGCGTTACAAAAATAAGATGCGGACCCGATTCGGGAATTATACCCACAATAACAGCAACAACCAATACAAGCAGCATATTATTTGTTATCCAACTTTCAACATCAACATATTGCATTAAAACACTAAAAACCAATAGAGTACCCAATGTCCAAAAAAATATTTGAGGTAAATGCTTTATTACAATATGCTGCCACAAATGCTTTTTAAGAAAATGGTTTGGTACTGTTAAAATAATAAAAAGCGAGAAACTAATAACAACAATAAGAGATACTTTTATCCACATTTTTGCATCACCGGCAATCCATCCGGATAACGAACCAATAAATAAGCTTATTACAATTACAAATAATAATAACCTATAAACAGTTGGTCGTATTAACTGTGATAAAAGAACATTTTTCTGAAAACAGTTGCACTGCTCTTCATCATGTAAATGAAAATTATATTTGGAAAATTTTAATTGAGCTTTTTTTGGGGTATAAACTTTATCGGCTAAAAAACCGGCAAATATTCCCAAAACAATCAATATTAAAGTTAACAAAGCTGCCTTTTGCGGAAACATGGCAAACATAACAAAAGCCTCATCGCCACTGGTTGCAATCATTGCTGCTACAATTGCCCCAAATGATATTAGTCCGTGCGAAAACATGGCTACGGCAGTAAATGCCCCCAAGCACCCGGGTATGGCTCCTAATAATGCTGCAAAAATATACTGTTTCCACTTGTTTTTTGATATAATATTAAGCCACAATCCTTTACTTTGAACATTAACATACTCAATAACCAGCATCATAACAAAAACAAATCCTGTTATCATTATGGCATGTTTAAAAACGTGAATTAAATCAAAATTCATAATTTATTTTTTAGATCAATTTATCCTGAATTATACATAAATTTAGGTATTACAAAAAACTCATGCATAATTCAGGTAATAGAGTTTTTGCGCAAACACTATTTATGTTTTAACTCATAAAAAACACCTCTTTTTAACCTTTTTGAGGTTATTTTATTTTCGGCTTCAAGTGTTCCTAAATATTTATTTATTTCATTTACATGGATACCTAATAAACTATGCAAATCGCTAAGTGTGCATGGTCGGCGAGCTATTGTTTCTAAAATAGAATTCTCAATATTATCATAATACGATTCAATATTTGCACGCTCAGGTGGTGCTGCAATTATTTCAACATTAGGCAGTTTCCAATAATCAATAATTAATTGTAATTCAAGTAACGATAAAGGTATTAATCCATCAACTGTACCCGGACGATCTAAGGTATTTAGTTGAACCCTGTTAGGATTTATTTTGAGTATAGCCTCTTTAATTTTTTTTAACTCATCAGTTGAATCATTATAGTTTTTTAATAAAAGAATTTCAAGCCATATTTCTCCTTTAAATTCGGTTCTTAAATCTATTAATCCTTGTATATATTTTTCAATTTTTAAATTGGGATAAGGTCTGTCAATTTTTTCAAAAATATTTTGACTACCTGCATCTAACGATGGTAAAATAATGTTAGCATTCAAAAGTTCATCTCTAACTTGTTTCAAATATAATAATGTTCCGTTTGTTAAAACTGCTGTTTTTATTGACGGATAGTTTTGTTTTATATAATTCAAAACATTACCAATTATACTATTTAATGTTGGCTCGCCCGAACCTGAAAAAGTAATATAGTCAATATGAGGGCTATTACTCATAAAGTGTTGTAATTCAGCAATTACACTATCATATTTAACATACTCTTTTCTATTGATTGTAAGTTTTGTTGTTTTTCCAACTTCACAATAAACACAATTTAGGGTACAAACTTTTTTAGGTATTAAATCTATCCCTAAAGATACACCTAACCTACGAGAAGGTACCGGTCCAAAAAGATGTTTATACATTTTATTATTGATTAATATAATTAAGTGTTATTATTTTAATAGTTCGTTAAATTTTGAGACCTAACAGGTTTTTAAAACCTGTTAGGTCTGATTATCAGCAATATATGCAATTACTTACAGCAAGCGCAATGTGTTGTGTATTAGTAATTTATAAATATTTAACGAACTATTATTATTTATCACAATCCATTTTATAGATAAAAAATACCGATAAAAATACAATTACCATAAATAAAGCAAAAAAATACTTAAACCCAATTAACTCAATTAAAGCACCGCTAATTAGTGGGAATATTATTGGAAGAATACTTCCTGCACCGGCAAAACCGGCATATAGTGTTCGGTTCTCATTTCGTGAAATCTCTAATAACACTCCACTTTTTGTTATTGAAAATAGTGAGAAAATTATACCCCCGAGCAAAAACAGATATTTTAGTGTGTCTGAATTATTGAGAAGTATTGCAATAATAACCATTGTAATTGTAAGCAAAACGTTTCCGTAAAGTAAAAAACGATATTTTATTTTTTTTGCACCCAATAAAACCATAATACTAACTGTTACAATGCCAAAAACTTTAAATAGTAAAAACAGACCTGTATCGGCAGCTTTAGCACCAAACATTTCGTTAGCATAAAGTATAACAAATGGCAAAAATGATAGTGCAATACCTTGAGTGTTAATAAAAGCCAAAAAATATTTTAACTGTCTGTTTTGTATTAACTCTGTTTTTAACAATTTTCTAAATTCATTAAAACCCGATATTTTTAATTGTGATGGGATACGCTCATTTATACTCCAAAAACCAAATGATGCTATTAACAATGCTGTTGCACCAATAATAAACATAAATGAATAATTTATAGGAAAATCATTAGCTACTAATACCTTTTTAGCAATAAAAACTGAACCAAGCACAATTGCTCCGGCAAGTATCTGCTTTACTGACAGAAATATTTTTCGTTTTTCTTGCAGTACCGATTTTCCAAGAATATCGGCATAACTTACATTTGAAAAAGCCCCGCCTATAGCAAAAAGTGTAATAAATATAAAAATTAGCCAAAGCACATTACTATTATTATTAACTGAATAGAAAAGTAAAACGCCAAGCCCAAAAAGTGACAATACTCTTGAATTAATACCAAAAAGCAAATATTTTTTCTTGTATCTTTTATTGCTTATGTACGGGGCAAAAAATAGTTGACTAAAGCCTGAACCTCCCAACATTATTGCTGTAATAATACCAATGTGCATAGCATTGCCACCCGATTCCACAATCATACCAGGAATAATAGTATCAACATCCATAAAATTTTGAGCAAATGCCAAAAAACCTGCATGCCATAAAAAAGCCTTAAAATTATGGCTCGATATTTTTTTATTTAATACCATGTTTAATTATTCAATAGTCGTTACGCTGTAGTGTCATTCTATTGCCATTCCTTGTTATACGTAGTTTCAACTCCATTCTAATTACTTCTTTATTCTTTTTTCTATATATTCCCTTAATTCATCCATGTCAAATTGGTACTGTTTTTTAAGCCTGCCCAAGCGTTCATCAACAAGGTTATTGGGTACATTTATTTGGTTTGCCAAATCATGTGCAGGTATGTTATATTTTTTTGACACTTCATTAATTGTCATTTGGCCGTTAATATCAACATTGTTAAGTTTATTATGCTCATGTTGCTGTTCATGTTGCTTATGCTCAACCTGTTGTTTTTGTCTATGCTCAATTCGCCCTTCATATTTATTGTTTTCAAATTGTTCGTGTTCATTTTGTTTATTACTAATACTATCGGGTAAATAGTTTTTATGGTAATTAACAATATTGTTTTTTATTTTATACTCTGAATTATTTGATGAGTGCTGATAATGAAAAACCGGTTTGCCTATTTCGGGTTTAACAAAAAGAGGTGCTACACCAAAAAGCAGTGAAACAATTATTAACAAATACCCCAGTATATATCTAAAAATTTTATTTGGAATTAGACTGCGATAAAGGTTTTTAATTATTTGCCAATGAAAAACAATATGCAAAACCAATAAAAACAACAAAATAAAGCCAAGTATTAAATGTATAGTGCCCCATTGATGCCTGTCTAATCCTAAGTAATACAGTTCAACATTGTTGCCATAAACTTCGTTTCGTTTAAATCCGGGCAATAAAATGTATTTTATTAAAAACCCAACTCCCATAATTATCATCATATTTATAAGCAGTATAATGTCAATTACTAAGTTGAGTTTAGCATTATTAATTTTCATTGTTTATAATCTATTTTAGTTTTTTATGGCATAACCACCAGTCATAACATTCAAATTCTCCATTTTTTGCTTTTTCAAGTCTTTCTTTTGCAGTTTTAATATCGGTAGCCGGAGGAATTATAACCCTATCTTTTAATATTTCGTTGTTTGGCCAATTAGCAGGCATTGCAACCTTATTTTTATCAGATATTTGCATTGCTTCTACTACTCGCAAAATTTCATCCATATTTCTGCCTAATTCTTGAGGATAATAAAGCATAATTCTAATTTTTGCCACAGCATCAACAATAAATACAGCCCTTACCGTATTAGTTCCTTTTCCGGGATGAATTATTCCTAGGGTTTCGGCTACTTTTCCGGTATCAGCAATTATCGGAAATTCAATCTCTACATTCATATTATCTTTAATCCACTCTTCCCATTTTATGTGTGCAAAAACCTGATCGACACTTAACCCGATTAATTCGCAATTTAATGCCTTAAACTTATCATACCTTTGCTGAAAGGCAATAAACTCGGTAGTGCACACAGGAGTAAAATCGGCCGGATGGCTGAATAAAACAAACCATTTTCCTTTAAAATGCGAAGGTAAATTAAATACTCCACGTGTTGTCTGAACGGTCATTTCAGGGAAACTGTCGCCCAATAATGGCATTCCTTTTTTTTCATTTACATTTTCCATAATTTATTATTTTTAAAAGTTATTATATGAATTTAGTTTTTAGTTTATACAATAAAATAATAGCAATAGCCCCACCCAACAACGATACTATAAAATTGAGAATAAGTAGATTAAAATCAACGCTCCCATATAGCATAATTGATTTAGGATTGAAGCCTAACCGTCCGATTGATTTAATTAAAAAAACACTGCCAAAAACACCTGCAATGGTATTGCCTACAAGTCCGAAAGAATATTTTTTAAAAACAATACCGGCAATATTTGCTCCAATTATTCC
>CBDUWQ010000203.1:0-7136 GCA_965370965.1 uncultured Bacteroidales bacterium | reverse complement strand
CTACAAGTCCACCCATACCATTGCATGCAGATGCAGGAATAAACCAAACAACTACACCATTTAAAGAAATAACTTTAGATGGAAGTGCATCTGAGGGACCCGATGGTTTTTTATATGAATGGAGCTATAGTGGTAATGTACCTGAAGATGAAATTAATTTTCAGGACATAACAACCGCCCACCCTACTTTTGTGCCTCCAACTAACGATGTATATACTTTTACTTTAGAAGTAATATCAGGAGAGGATTCGAGCAAAGATCAAGTAACCATAATAACAGCTGGCGCTGTTGAAATAGGTGGTACATTAACAGAAAATATGATTCTTACTAATATTCAGCCAGATGCAGAACTCCCCGACTATATTGTTACTAGCGATTTAGTTGTTGACGATGGTTTTGTATTGTCAGTTGCTGATGAAAATGTTCGTATTGAGTTTCGATCTGGAACAGGAATTTATATAAAAGCAGGAGGGCACTTTACAAACATTAATGAAGACCCACAGATTATAGCACATAATGTAGTTTTATATGGCGACAATGGTTGGAAGGGTATTTTGGTTGAGAACGGTAAAATTTTCCTGACCGATGCTGAAATATCAAATGCCGGAGCAGAAGCATTCGTTGGACTGGATGAGGCTGGAGTAATAATATTAAGCGGTATTAATACCAGTATTGAGAGGGTAAGTAACAATGAGTTTATTAATTCGCAATCTTATGATATTCTGGCGCTGAATCAAATTACTGGATCGGGTACTGTGCATAGTAATCGTTTTTCGTATAAACATCCTATGAAGGTGCCTATTGTATTTCTGGCATTTTTCTCATATAATTTCCCAAATATCTATCCTGAATCACATGAATATTCTATTTTAATCCCCAACAGTTCAGGAGAAATGGATGTTGCACACAAGAATATGTTCATATTTGAGCCAGGAGGTAAATTTTATATTGATGGTGATTTTTGGGCTGGATCGCAAATTTATGCAGAAGGCAGTACTACTATTTACATGAAAGAGGGAGCGGCAATATTGGCAGAGAAAAAAATACTTGCTCGGGTAACAGTTGGTTCTATTGTTTTTGATGGTTTAGATGGAGCCCACTGGAAGGGTATAGCATCAGTGTTTAAAGTATCTAATCTTGCTGTAGATTGCCAGAATGTGGTAATTAGAAATGCTGGCTATGGCAAAATAAAAATAGGCGCGTTTGAAGCTGAAGCACCAGCTGCACTATACACTGCAGCTAGTGTTGGTCTTCTTCAAAAATGCAGTATTATTAATTCTGGAGGATACGGATATTATAATCCTTCAAAAGAAGAAACATTTTTCGAATTACAAAGCACTATTTTCAAAAACACAGCAATGGCGGCTGTTCGTACAAATGCCATGTCGGTTGGTCAATCATTTCGTTTAGGTAAGAATAATATCTTTGAATTAACTCTTGGTATTCCAGCATTTTTAGTTCAAGGAGATGGTACCCCAAATGAATATTATCCGTGGTATGGTTTAGGTAATGATAATTTTTACCTGATAGATGCTGATATTTTAGATGGTCAGCGATTTACTCTCGAACCTGGGGTAATTTTGAAGTTTAAAGCAGGTCGTTCTTTACTTAGAACAAATCCTAACGAAAGTTTATCTTTTAGAGGCATAGCCAATGAACCAATAATTCTTGATGGAGAAGCTGGAACACCAGGTTCTTGGGGAGGAGTATATCTAGGTGGCAGATTTGGTATTGAACATGTTATAATAAAAAACGGTGGTGAATTTATACTACCAGGAGCAACAGAGAAAGCAAACGTTGTATCTGCAACTCCAACTGGAAGTAATGAATTTCGTGAAATGCTTAATACCACCATTGCTAATAGTGCTGGCTACGGAATTGTAGTCGAATCAGGTTCTCTTGATTATGATTTTGATAACCCACAATACAATAATACATTTACCAACAATCAACAAGGGGATATTATTAGAAAGTAGGATAATAAATATACATAATGGCAAAGAATACGTGCCCTAATAATGTATAAATTATTAATATATTAAATTATGAGTAAAAATATTATGATACTAAAAAACTTGTTGTTAGTATGGTTAATCCCCGTATTGTTTTTGCTGTCATGCAATCCGGAAAAAGAAGAGCCCAAACAACTGCCACAACATATACAAACAATTACTACTACAGGCAATTTAGATATTTCTGTAGGACAAATGGTATATGTTCCTGCTTACTCTCAAATTCACTCTTTTTATTCAGGAGGCAAAGATCAAATGATAAACGTTGCAGTTACGCTAAGTATTAGAAATACAGATTTAGAACATCCAATTATTATCAAATCTGTAACTTATTATGATAATGATGGTGTTTTTTTAAAAGAATATGTAGAAACACCATTAAAACTTTCTAAAATGGCTTCTATCTCATTTAATATTAAGCTATTTGATATAAGTGGAGGTGTAGGAGCTAATTTTATTGTTGAGTGGGGAGCTGAGGAAGAAGTATATGAACCTTATATTGAAGCTATAATGATTGGTGCTCAGGGTACTCATGGATTTGCATGGCGAAGTCCGGCTTACGTTATAAAAGAGATTAACAAATAAATGAATAACCTCGCTGCAAGCAGACAAGGTGTCAATTTTGTATAAAATATTGTGTTTCGCAGCAATTTGCGAGGAATAAAACCCACAAGTGTGGGATTAAACTATAAATATTATGGATCCATTGTGGATAGCAATTGCCTTTGTACTAGGCTTTACAGTAAAACAAATTGGCTTACCTCCGTTAATCGGATTTTTAATTGCCGGTTTTGTTCTTAATTTGATGGGCATTGAAGGTGGTGAAACACTTGATAAGGTAGCTGATTTTGGTGTGCTGTTACTATTGTTTGGAATTGGTCTGAAACTTAAAATTAAGAGTTTGTTTCGGCCTGAGATTTGGGCAGTGGCATCATTACACATGCTAATAGCTGTATTGGTTTTTGGTTTGGGAATTTTTGCAATCAGTTTTATAGGATTGTCTTTGTTTGATGGATTAAGTCTGGGATCATCCTTATTAATAGCATTTGCCCTTAGTTTTTCAAGTACTGTATTTGCGGTAAAAATATTAGAAGAGAGTGGCTCAATGTCTTCCACTTATGGAAAAATAGCCATTGGTATATTAATCATGCAGGACATCTTTGCAGTAATTTTCTTAACTTTTTCTTCAGGTAAAATGCCTTCTCCCTGGGCTTTAGCATTAATTGCTTTATTATTTTTACCTCAACTGATAAAATTAAAGCCTTTAGCAGCTATTATTAATAAATCCGGTCATGGTGAACTTTTGGTACTGTTAGGAATACTTATTCCTTTTGGTGGTGCTTGGCTTTTTAGTTCTGTTGGTTTAAAACCTGATTTAGGTGCATTAATTCTTGGGATATTATTAGCAGGACATCCAAAAGCAAAAGAACTTAGTAATGCTATGTTAAGTTTTAAAGATATGTTTTTGGTTGGATTTTTTCTTACAATTGGTCTTTCCGGACTACCCAACCTTGAGGCTTTAGGAGTTTCAGTTTTATTTGTAATAGCTCTGCCAATTAAAGTAGCGCTATTTTATTGGTTATTAACTCGTTTTAAACTTAGGGCGCGAACAGCAACTCTAAGTTCATTAAACCTGGCAAATTATAGCGAATTCGGACTGATTGTTGGTGCTGCAGGTATAGCAAATGGCTGGATTTCAGCAGAGTGGATGGTGGTTTTTGCACTAGCATTATCTATCTCTTTTATTATAGCCTCACCATTAAACATACATGCACAGGCACTTTATTCCCGTTGGCAAAAACGCCTAGTTTCATTTGAATCTAAAAAACATTTACCCGAAGATGAACCAATAGAGCTGGCTGGTGCAAAAGTATTGGTACTTGGAATGGGACGAACTGGCACCGAAGTTTATAATGTGCTTAAAAACAAACACAAACAGATGGTTTTAGGCATTGATTCTAGTATGACAACTGTAACAAAACATTTGTCAGACGACATAAATGTAATACATGGCGATGTTACAGATATTGAATTTTGGCAAAGAATTGGTCCCGATTCCGGAATACAATTACTCATTTTGGCTACATCAAATCACTCAACTCATATGCAAGTAATAAATGGGTTTAAAAAAATGAACAAAAAAATAAAGATAGCTTCCCTTTCGCGGTACAGTGATGAAATGGAGGAGCTAAAACAGGCTGGAGTTGAAGTAGTTTTTAATCTTTATGCTGAAGCAGGACTTGGTTATGCCGAACATATTTTCCAAACCTTTAATCAAACAGAAAATAATGAAACAGCCCATAGCCTCTCCCTATAATTTTCGGAGCTAATATAATTATTAAGCCGCACACTAAGAATGATTAAATAGTATAAATAGTTGGGCACAAATTTAAACGTATGAAGAGTAAACAGGAAAGCACTTTCAAAATTTCAAATTTTATAAACGAAGAAGCCTATGGCGGAATTATCTTAATTTTTGCCACAATTGCCGCATTAATATGGGCTAACTCAGCATTTTATGATTCATATCACAATTTATGGCACGAATTAAA
This sequence comes from uncultured Bacteroidales bacterium, assembly GCA_965370965.1. Taxonomy (GTDB): domain Bacteria; phylum Bacteroidota; class Bacteroidia; order Bacteroidales; family SZUA-534; genus GH45. The sequence continues at coordinate 2,572 of CBDUWQ010000203.1, read as the reverse complement.
AGTAGGTTTTGTTTGGGGCGAAATTAATTTGGTTGGTTCTTTACATCATTGGATAAATGATGGCTTAATGGCTCTGTTCTTTTTCACTATCGGACTTGAAATAAAAAGGGAGATAATGGGTGGCGAACTATCGTCAATAAAAAAGGCATCAATGCCAATTGCTGCTGCAATAGGGGGTATGTTAATTCCTGCTGCTGTTTATTCTTTGGTATTAATTAATCATCCTGAATATCTTGATGGCTGGGGCATACCAATGGCTACAGACATTGCATTTGCCCTTGGACTTCTTGCTTTATTAGGTAGTCGAGTAAACATAAACCTGAAAATTTTTCTCACTGCTCTTGCCATAGCTGATGATTTGGGTGCGGTATTGGTAATTGCTATTTTTTATACTGATGCAATTAATTTTAGCGAACTTATTTCCGCAGGATTTTTCATATTGGTTTTAATAATTGCAAATTTAGCTGGTGTTAGAAGAACTATTTTTTATGCCTTTGTTGGGTTTGCCGGTGTTTGGATGGCATTTGTTTTTTCAGGAGTTCATGCAACTATTGCAGGGGTATTAATAGCACTTACCATTCCGGCACGAACAAAAATAAGTGAAAAAGAATATGTTAGAAGATTTAAAAAGTACATGAACAAATTTGAAAAAGAACAAACCGATGACAACCCCCTTTTAACGAAAGAACAGGTTCATATAATTACCAAAATTGAAAAAATAAATAAACAAGGACAGACACCTTTGCAGAAACTTGAACATGCACTTCATCCGATAGTTGCCTTTTTTATTCTGCCGGTTTTTGCGCTAAGCAATGCTGGTGTCCATATTGAAGGAAGCCTTATTGAAATGCTTTTACATCCTATTTCATTAGGTATAATCGCAGGGCTTGTCCTTGGAAAATTCCTGGGTATTTCATTATTGTCACATATCGTAGTTTGGTTAAAAATAGCATCTCTTCCCGAAGGAGTTAGTTGGAAACAAATTTATGGTGTAGCCTTTCTTGCTGGTATAGGCTTTACTATGTCGATGTTTATTTCAGACCTTGCCTTTGTTGATGAAGAATTTAAACAAATTGCGAAAGTCGGTATTATGGCAGCCTCACTAATTTCAGCTACTTTGGGTATGATATGGTTAAGTACCGATACAAAGAAAGTTCATAAAACTAAACTACTCGAGTAGTTTAGTTAATGCTTATTTTTAGTATGCTATTATACACATAAAAAATATCATTATTTATCGTAATTGAACAATATATTAAATAATTTGTTATACACCTTATTAATTAATAAATAAACACATGAAAAAAATATTTTTATTTGCTTTGATGACTAGTGCTTTGTTAATTTGTTTAAATGTAGCAGTAACTGGTCAAGAGTATCGTACAGAAGTTGATCTTCTAGGAGAAATTAAAGTCCCTGCTGATGCATACTATGGAGCACAAGCTGCTCGTGGTATGGCAAACTTCCAAATTTCAGGACAATACACAAATGATTACCCAGACTTTTTAAAAGCTTGGGGTATGGTTAAATTAGCTGCTGCACGTGCAAATACCGATGCTGGTAAAATGCCTGCTGATATGCTAAAACTTATTGAACCTGCTTGTCAAGATTTAATCGATGGTAAGTATCTTGATCAGTTTCAAATTGACCTTTATCAAGGTGGTGCCGGAACATCTACTAATATGGCAGCCAACGAGATAATTGCAAACTTAGCATTAGAAAAGGCCGGGTATAAAAAAGGAGATTATAAAAAGATTGCTCCCACCGATCAAATAAACATGTCGCAATCAACTAACGATACATACCCAACAGCTTTAAAGCTTGCAATGTTAATGCAAAATGATAGAGTTAAAACTCAGTTAAAAATGCTTGCTAAATCATTTAGGGTATTGGGTAATAAGTATCTTGAAGTTGTTAAAATGGGACGTACTGAATTTCAAGATGCCGTACCTATGACAGTAGGACAAGAGTTTCATTCATATGCATCGATGCTTGAGTGGGAGCTTGCAAACATTGAACATGCCGAAAAGGCTATTTTGATAATGAATATGGGAGCAACAGCTATTGGCACAGGAATAAATACACCAAAAGGTTACGATGTGTATGTGGTTAAACACTTACGTGATATTACCGGTTACGATATTTCAAATGCCGATGATATGATAGCAGCAACCTCAAGCTTACATGGTTTTGTTGTATACTCTTCTGCATTAAAAACAATGGCAACAACATTGTCAAAAATATCAAACGATTTAATAACCCTTTCATCAGGGCCTCGAAACGGTCTTTTTGAAATTAATTTACCTCCTCGTCAACCTGGTTCTTCAATTATGCCTGGTAAAGTTAACCCTGTAATACCTGAGTTAATGGCATTAATTAGTTACCGTGTAATTGGTAACGATGTAACTGTAAATATTGCAGCATCTGACGGCGATTTGCAGCTAAATGCTTACGAGCCTGTTGTTGGTTTAGCAATTTTTGAATCACAGAAAATAATGACCAATGGAATGAAAACATTACGTGAACAATGTATTGACGGCATTACCATTAATGAAGAAGTGCACAAACGTAA
>CBDUWQ010000202.1:0-7147 GCA_965370965.1 uncultured Bacteroidales bacterium | reverse complement strand
GTGATATTATTTACCTAACACGATATAATTTTGCGGTAACGGGTTTTATATACTTAAAATTATTGGAAATATAACTGATAAGTACTAATCAAAGTCTTCGTATTGTTCATAGTCTATATCATCATCATCATCGGTATCATCATTTTTTGTTTTTTGACCTATGCGCTCTAAAAATTTATTACGTTTCTTTTTGTTCGACAGAAAGAATACATATGATGTTTCACCGCGCTCAATTTTTAATTTACGATCTTTTCCTTTAATATTTGTAATTATTTTGTTAAAGGTTGCTTCGCTACTATATGCTTGCATTAGTCCCCGCTTATAGTTAAAATAGTACCAATGCGTTTCACTAATTTCAATATAAAGGTCAAAACTGTCGCCACTCCGTTTGCGTGTAATAGCAATATTGGCTTTAACTTTACGGTTTATTTGGGTACCTAAAATATTTGCAATACCAATATCACCAATTGATTGCCATTCTGTTAACTTTTTATTCCATTGCATTTTAAGGTCAGAAAAAACAAAAGTGGTTTTTAATTGGTTGGGTACTTTCTTAACTGTTCCAAAAATATTCTGCTCTTTAAGTAATTGCTGGGCTTCGGTATATGGTAAAAATTCTTTAATTGCTTTAATATAGGTTTTGTTTTTTAAATTCATAGGTTTTAAAGCAGTCATAGTTGCTAATGTGTCGGCAATAAATTGAATGCACTCTTTGGGAAAAAAGAAGTCAACTGTCATTAAAATATCAAGTTTTAATAAATCTTCATCAAGTTTATATAGCCCGTTGCCTTTAGTTTCTATTTTTATTTGTCCCAAATTTGCCGTTAAGTCAATATTGCCTTCGCCATATAATTGACAAAAGTTTTTATGTAATGATAATATATTGCCTGTGGTATCGGTATTTGCAATACGTTCTTTTGTGCCAATTAAATATTTTTTATCTCTTTTTTTATAAGTCAGGTAGTCGCCTGCTGTCATTACCGGTAAGTTACTATACCTTTTACGTGGCGATATAAATGCAGGAAAAACATGAATGCTGTCTGTTGCAAGCATAGCACCCGAAACAAGAAATGCATTGTTAATATCTTTGGACTGCTTTTCAAGTGGTATATAGATGTTTTTAGGGTCTATTTCTGTGTCAAATTTCAACCAGCTTTCAGCAATAGCATTACATTCATGGTTAATTTTTGTATAACCGTCAAAAGTTAAAAGTGGTTTGCGTGCTTCAAGAAAAACATTACCCCTAAATCCAAAAGCTGATGATAGTGTAAAATCATTAACTATACTTATTTTGCCCCTTGCAAATGTTTGTCCGGTAGAGTCAACTGCAATTAGGTTAAAATATATTGATTGATATCTTCCCATTTCATCCTCATAATTGTATTTACCCTCGCCATGGTATTTTTTTCGGCTACTTATGTTAATTACAGATGAGTTAAACCTGTGATATTTGGTTTCCATATTGGCAAGTACCTCAGCTTGTTTTAAAGTCTTCATATATGCTTTGGCCTCGATTATCACTTCACCCTCGTGAGGAAAAACTGTTGCATCGGCAACCTCAATATATTTTACTTCGTGAGCCGATAATATATTTGTTTTAAGGTCGAAATCTGCCTCAGCCGATATCCAGTTAAGTGAGTCTTGTCCTGAGTGAACCGAAACAAATAGCGAACCTTTTGGAGCTAACCCTGCTTCGTCACGAGAAACAATTCGGTTTTTACCATGCTCATAAACTTGAATTTTATTTGGTGTACTTAATTGCATTGTCTGTTTTGCCATTAACCAGTTAAATCGTTCAATATAGGCATGGTAAAGGTTTTCGGGTAATTCTACCTTAGCTGTTCCGGTATTTGACCTAAAGCTCGATTTCATTTCAATAAAATCAACTTTTGCATTCACATTTTCAGTTGCGAAAGCCAGCATATCGGCATTAATTGAGTTGAGTTTAAAATTGGCTGTATCGGTGTTAAACTTGTCGGCTTTATATTTCAATAATTCTGCCGATAGTTCGCCCTTATTGTATGCCATTACACCACTTCCGGTAAGCTCGTTGGGGGAATATAGCAAATTACCCGTGTGTTTAGCCTTGTTTGCATACATTGTAAAAGGTTCTTCAACCGTATTTGCAAAAAGTTTGTCTTGATAAGGCATCCAGTGCATGTAAATTTTTTCTGCTTTAACTTCGGGGTATTGAACGGCTGCAACTTGTTTGTTTATGGTAAAACTAATTGTATTGGTATTTACAGAATCGGGGAAAAACACAAAATCGTCTGAAACTGCCTTTGAAGTCAGATACTCCATATGCCCATTGCCATGTAGTCCTTGATTACTCAAATTAATATCGGCATAGTATTGTGCTTTTCCTTTAAATATGGGCAATCCAGCATCGGGGGTGTTGTGGTGAAACCCTAATGAGTTGTCTAACTGTAAAATAAGTTTTTGCCTAATTACCGGAAATATATCAGACGAGTACAGTTCGCCTTCATACCCCATACCTTCGGTTGAAAAGCTATTGAGGCTGTCAATAGTATAGGCATCAATAACAAAATAAAATTTATCGCGTGTGTATTTTCCTTTTTGTATATTTTCTGCATCATAGTAAACATATGATTTTTGTTTGCTTACAAAAATTGGGTTTTCAGGAAAACTTTTTATACCCGATTTGTTTGATGGGTCGTCAATTACCACATCGCCTGTAATTTGTTCAATTACATTTTCAACATTGGCCAATACTTGCCTGCCCCAGTTGTCAACTCCCGATTTTACTTTTATTGTTAGCGAATCAACTTTGTTGAGTGTAACCTTAAAACTATCGTATTTAAACTGGAAATTATCGCCATAAAATGTAAAAAATCCTGCTTCAACCCTGCCGCTAAAATCAAAATTGCGATTTTTCTTTAACAGTATCTCCTGATTTTTTGGATAAAAAATAACATTTTGGCTATCACTAACATTTATAACAGGTACACCTTGTATGGCAAGATCCATATTTTGTAAATTTAGTATGGCATTGCTCATGGCCGATGATGTGCGCGACTCAAATTTAATAAGGTCATAGTCGCGTTTGCCGGTAATAGCATCAAGATATTTAAATAATTTTGGTTTAATGGTACAGTACCCTGTTTTAGAATCATAGTTTACAATTCCGCGATATGTAAAATTGATTAACATGCGACGTATGGGGGTAAGTGGGTAACGCATGTATTGAGCTAAATCTTCTTCATGAAAAACAAGGGTATTATACTTGCGTGAATAGCGCCTTATGCTAATATATGGATGAACATGCTCAAGTCCTTTAACTTCGTAGTAGCGGGCAGCATTAAAAAAATCTTGTGATTCAAAGTTGGCAATATTTATACTACTTCCAATAAGCATGGTAAGATCAATATTTGTTTCATCCATTTTCCATTTCAGCAGTTCAAAGTCCAATTCAATTTTATGGTATGTGTCGTAGTATGGGCTTCGCGACATATTCTCGGGTCTGTTATCGCGTATCAGGTTAATCTCTCTTCTTTTATTGTAATATCTAAATATTAATCCGGGATGAAAAATAGAGTCTTTGTCAATATACATGCTTATTTTACAATTTTGTGACAATATTTCATCTTTTGTAAATGCATAGTATTGTGAGAATGTGCGCATGAAAAGTTGTTTTTCAATTATTGTATCGCCATTAACAACAAGTTCAACATCGCGGTATAATGATAGTGTTGCATCTTTTTGCTGAGTTCCTGAACCGATTAATTTACTACCGCGCATTGAAAACCCCCCTTGATAGTTTATATCTTTAAAAATACCTTCGATATTAAAATTCAGTTGGTTTGATTCAAATCTGGGGTAACTTAATTTACTGGCACTTTTCACTTCTACTATTTTATCGGTTAATGTGCCTTGTAATGGGTATTCAAAATACAGTTTATTGTAAAAATTTATATTGCTTATTGAGTATGATGCTTTATTCATTAAAAAACTGTAATTCCCTATTTCGGCCCAGGTGGTATCTCTGTTAAGCCCTGCTTTTTCCCAATATACTTTTGCCGAGTTGCCCTTCCATAGTTGTTCTAATGGATAATATGTGCCTGAGGTTTCGTGTATTTGAATGCTGTCTTTTCTTAATTTGCCGGTAAGTGTAAGGTTATCAAATACAAATTTTAAAGTGTCGGTATCTAACACAATTTTGTAATTGCTATTATCGGAATACCATTTGATGGAATTGGAATAATAAATAGCCTGGTTGTTTATTAGAAAATATGTACTGTTAATAAATTTACTAAGGTTGCGCAGTTTTGATTTTTTTTTGGTTAATAAATAGCGAATCCCTTTTTCCCACTCAATATAATTAAGTGAGTCGGAATTTGTTTGTTGAAATTCCAAAACTGTTTTAATATAGTCGTAAAAATGAGGAAAATTCCTTGCTCTGTTTTCTAATAGTAAATCAGATATTTCATAAATGCTATCTTGTTTATTGCTTGAAAATCCTCCGTTTAGCCATGGTTCTTTAAACTGTTCAAGTAATTCTTTGCCTTTTTTATAATTGGTTTCATCAAGTGCAAAAAGGTCTTTCATTTCATCGATGTATGCTTCGGGCTCTTTGGTAAACTGTTTAAGTTTTTGTGAATAAACTTGCGTTTTAAACAGTAAAATAAAAAGGATAAATGGTAAAGCTATTTTATACATACAATTATTTGTATTTTATAAATTTTACTGCAACCCAATTATTGTTTTCGGTATGCATATCGTATTTAATATCTAATTGTTTTGCTTTTTCTAAAATTACAGGTAAATCTTGCAAATAGAAACCACTTAACACTATGTAACCGTTTTTTTTAAGGCTATTTACATAAGCAGCCATATTGTTAAGTAGTATATTTCTATTAATATTTGCCAGTATTGTATTAAAAGAATATCCTGTCAGTAATGCGGAGTCTCCTTTTTTTGCTGTTATGTTTGTAATACTGTTTCTTTTGGCATTTTTTAACGATGCCAATATGCTTAATACGCCGGTTCCGCATCCCATATCTAAAACCTCATGCCCTGTTAAATTCATATTGAGCATTAGTTTTATCATTAGCACAGTGGTTTCATGATGCCCTGTGCCAAACGACATTTTAGGCTCAATATTCAGGTCAAATTTGTATTTATTATCCTTGGGGTGAAAAGGGGCATGAATACGGCAAATATTTGAAATGCAAATGGGGTTGAAATTTTTTTCCCATTCAGCATTCCAGTTTCTCTTTTTTATAGTTGAAATAGCATAACTAAAGCTGCCAAAATTTGTATTAACAGCTTTTAGTGTTTCGTTCATTAATACCTCATTAAATAAATACTTTTGAATATATGCTTTTAATCCATCTTTGGTATCGGTAAAGCTTTCAAAATCAATTTGCCCCAATAAAGCCGCAATAATTTCACGCTGCTCATTGGTAGCCGAGGTTAAAACAAAACTTATTTCATTATAATCCATAAAGGAGTATTGTTTTTAATAAGCATTTATTATTTGGATAAAATCATCAGCCTTTAATGCAGCACCTCCTATTAAACCACCGTCAACATCGGGGTTTGCAAACAGCTCTTTTGCATTTGACGGTTTACAGCTTCCGCCATATAAAATACTGGTATTGTTGGCGGCGTTACCAAATTTATCGATTAACAATGTGCGAATATATTTGTGCACTTCTTGTGCCTGCTCAGCCGATGCAGTTTTTCCGGTGCCAATAGCCCATACAGGTTCGTAGGCAACAACTACTTTTTCAAAGTCGTTAACGTCCAAATCAAATAAAACTGTTTCAATTTGCTCTTTAATTACATCAAAATGTTTTCCGGCCTCTCTCTCTTCAAGTACCTCGCCAACACAATAAATAGGGGTTAAATTAAACTCTAATGCTTTTTTAACCTTTGTATTTAAAAGCTCGTTTGTTTCGCCATAATAGGCTCTTCTCTCCGAATGTCCAAGAATAACATGGTCGGCTCCGGCTGACCAAAGCATTTCGGCCGAAATTTCGCCTGTATATGCTCCCGATGTTTCGGTTGCACAGTTTTGCCCTGCTACCGAAATCCTATCGTTGTTTACAACTTTATTTACTTCAGATATATGTGTAAATGGAGGGGTTATTACTACAGTAACATTTTTGTCGCCTTTTTCTGTTACAGCTTTACTAATTTCAATTGCCAAATCAATACCTTCCTGATATGTCTTATTCATTTTCCAGTTTCCGGCCACAATTTTCTTTCTCATAGTTTTTTATATTTTAAATTAAGAGTTCTACCACTAATTTAGTGGGGTAATACTCACTACTCACTACTCCTTTCATGATATAGGTTCAATATTATTTTTTCTAATTAGCAAATATAAGCTAATCATTAATCCACTTGCTAATATCAGTAATAAAATGTAATAATTATCGGCACTGTTTTTATATCTTGAAATGGTTTGTGCGTTAAGGTTATTTTTTAACTCCAAAACATCTGGTATATCGTTATTATGCCACTTATCAATAATAGTCCCCGATTTTATTAGTACCAACCCCGGGTTTGAGCGGATTATTGTTTTTAATGTAATTTCATCGGCACTATAAAAATCAAAATCGTTTTTAGATGATTGAAAATAAGCGTTAATGTCATTGTTTGATGATGATGTTATACCATAAAAATTGTATCCTCTTTCAATACATAATTGAGTCAATTTATCAATTTTTTGTTGGTTTTTGTACGAGTAACCATCTAATTTATAAGATATTAATAAAAAAGTATAATTTTCACTTGCCAATAATAAATCAGTTATGTCATCGCCTTCAACCGATGTAATAACAAAATCGTGAATTGGGGGTACATAACCTGTTTTTATTAAAGTATGCTTTGAATCAACAAATGTCCATGTTGAGTCGGGTATGTTATTAATTTTAAACTCTTTTTCTGTGCCATCTTTTGTATAAATAAATGTACTTTCCCACTCATCTGCGGGGGCATTTTCCTGAATAGCCATTTTGTCGGGTATGTATGTTCCAACTTTGTATGGCCTAAAGTCTATTAAAGGTAAATGGTTATATGAATAAGCTGAAAGCACTCCTATAAATATGGTTAATATTCCAATTCCGACCCACTGTTCCTTGCATTTTAAAATGCCAACATTTTTTTTACGAATAGTAAA
>CBDUWQ010000201.1:0-7228 GCA_965370965.1 uncultured Bacteroidales bacterium | reverse complement strand
TTTCAACAATGTTTCCGCAGATATCGCACTTGTAAATTTGTTTTAATTTAGTCAAATACTGCTAATTTTTTACTACTAAAAATATAATTTTAATGAGAAATTCAATACCAAATATATTATTAGTTGATGACTCGTCCACCAATAATTTATTGTTGGAAAGTGCTTTAAGGGAAGAGGATATGAAAATATCTACTGCAATAAATGGTAATGAAGCCTTAACCATATTAAAGAAAAAAAATATTGATTTGGTGTTGCTTGATGTTATGATGCCCGGGTTATCGGGTTATGATGTTTTAGAAGAAATGTCGAAAAATGAAAAACTTGCTGCAATACCGGTAATTATGGTTACTGCCAAAAATAAGTATGAGGAAGAGAAAAAGGCAAAAGCACTGGGGGTATCTGATTATTTTGAAAAACCTTTAAATCTTGATAAACTTATTGCCAGAGTAAAAGAGTTGATTCAAGAATTGGTTTAGTAGTTTAAAACTTTTTTTATAGCTTATTATAATACCGCCTTATTGGCGGTTTTTTATTTTATTAAGAATGAATTATTTACAAATTGACAATTTAACCAAATCGTTTGGTGATTTGGTACTATTTGAAAATATATGTTTTACCATTGATAAAGACCAAAGGGTTGCACTTATTGCCCGTAATGGAGCCGGCAAAACATCGTTACTTAAACTATTGGGTGGCAAAGATACTGCCGACAGTGGCAGTTTGATATTCAAAAATGGATTAACAGTTGGGTATTTAGAGCAGTACCCGCCATTAAACCCCGACAACTCGGTAACTGATGAGGTTTATTTATCGTCAAACGAAGTTGTTTCAGCAATAAAAGAGTATGAAGCAGCATGCAAAAGTACCGATAGCGGACGTTTAGATTATGCAATAGAAAATATGGACACTCTTAAAGCATGGGATTATGAGGTTAGGGTAAAACAAATTCTGTCGCAGTTAAAAATTACCGAAACAAATAAAAAGATTGCAGAACTGTCGGGTGGGCAAAAAAAACGTTTGGCTTTAGCAAATGTGCTTATTAATGAGCCTGATATATTGATACTTGACGAACCAACCAACCATTTAGATTTAGATATGATTGAGTGGTTAGAGAGTTTTTTAATAAATTCAAAAAGCACATTGATAATGGTTACCCACGACCGTTATTTTTTAGACCGTGTTTGTAATATTATTTATGAATTAGATAATAACCAGATTTATAGGTACAAAGGAAACTATTCCTATTTTTTAGAAAAACGTGAAGACCGTATTTATAATGAAAATTCGAAAATTGACAAGGCTCGTGCACTGTATAAAAATGAATTAGACTGGATAAACAAATCACCATCGGCACGCACAACAAAGGCAAAGTACCGGATAGATTCGTTTTATGAAACAAAAAAGATAGCCCAAAAATCGAAGCATAAAGATGAAATGCAGCTTGATGTACAAAGCGCTCGATTAGGAAAAAAGGTAGTTGAGCTATATAATTTGAATAAATCGTTTGGTAAAATTAAAATACTTGAAGATTTCTCGTATAATTTTAAACGTGGAGAAAAGATTGGTATTATTGGTGAAAATGGCAGCGGAAAAACTACTTTATTGAATATTATATCTGGCACAGAACCTTTAAACAACGGACGGATAGAAATTGGTCAGACCGTGGTTTTTGGCTATTATACTCAAGATGGAATAAAATTTAACGAAAATCAACTTCTTATTGATGTAATAAAAGAGATAGCAGAAGATATACCCATGGGAGATGGTCGCAGATTATCACCGGTTCAGTTTTTAAACTACTTTTTATTTCCGCCGCCAATGCACTATGCGTATGTTCATAAACTTAGCGGAGGCGAAAAAAGGCGCTTGTATTTAATGACAATTTTAATGCGCAATCCAAATTTTTTAATTCTTGATGAGCCAACCAACGACTTGGATATAATGACGCTTAATGTGTTAGAAAATTATTTAATGGAATTTAAAGGGTGTGTGCTGATTGTTTCGCACGATAGGTTTTTTATGGACAAAATTGTTGACCACCTTTTTGTTTTTCAGAGAGAGGGTATGGTAAAAGACTATCCGGGAAACTATAGTCAATACAGGATTTGGGCAGACACCAAGGAATCAACAATGAAAATGACTGAAAAACAAAAAACCGCAAAAATAGCAGAACCAATAAACAAGGAGAAAACAAAATTAACCTATAAAGAACAGCAGGAATATGCTGCATTAACCGTAAAGATAGAAGCTTTAGAAAATGAAAAAAGCAATATTGAAGAAAAATTAGGTAGTGGCGAGTTGTCAACCGATGATATTGTAGAAACTTCAAAACGACTATCAATAATTGAAAAACAACTTCCTGAAAAAGAAAACCGCTGGCTGTATTTAAGTGAATGGGATGGGTAGGTTAAAAGTTAAAAGTTAAAAGTTAAAAGTTAATAGTTTAAAGTTCAAAGTTTGAATGATTGTTAATAATCAATAATAAATTACTTAACCGTCAAACTTTGAATAAAAAGAAAAAAAACTACTTTTGCTCCTTCATCAAATTAATTAATACTTAAAGAGTATAAATGATAAGGTATTTACTACTATTATTTGGCTTGATGTTACTTATTGTTAAGCCGTTAATAAGCCAAGAAAAAGATATTTTAATTGTTGCACCCAAACAGGTAAAAGCCGGTAATGAGTTTTTGCTTATTATTAGTTTGCCTGCTAACCATATGCAGGGTGTAGCCAGGTTACAGATTGAACTTCCTAATGGATTTACAGCTATTTCAAAAAAAACAGTAAATGCCGATTTTAAATTCGAAAACCAAAAAGCCACATATCAATGGTTAAGCTATCCTGTAAATCAGGTAGTTGAAGTAAGTATGAGTGTTTTTGTAAATCCTACTATTGAGGGATATTTTGTTATAAAAGGAATTGCCAATTGGATTAAAAGCACCGAGCCGCTACGCTCAAATATTTACCCTAAGGTAATTACTGTATTGCCAGGCGAAACTACACAAGAAGATTTATTGGAGCGTAAGGAGAAAACTAAATTTACTTACGATGAATTTACATCGGAGGGAGTTGCGTGCATCCGTCAGGTACCTTATGAAGAGAATGGTGTAATAATTGTAAAAGTTATGGTTAATAAGGGCGATTTTAATAAGTATGGCAAAATTCAAGAGAAAATACCACCTGGCTACAGGGTTGAAAATATAAAAAGCCATAATGCCATTTTTATTTTTAATGATAGACAAAATATAGTGAAATATATGTGGATGAATATGCCAATGTCGTCAAAGTTTATTGTTTCCTATAAGTTAATCCCAACAAAAGAGATTGATGAATCGAACCCTTTTATTATTTATGGTACTTTTTATTATGCCGATAACAATAAAACAAAAACTGTTAATATACAAGAACGCGGAATTGAGCTTGAAGATAATTAATGTACGCTCCGCTGTTAATTGGTTTTGCTGTTATAATATGTAAATGGCTGTTTTTAAAACAAGAGTAACAGACGCAAAAATTGGCATTTTATGGCAAGCACTATTTACCAAACACCTTTTTATATAGCACCATAGTACAACTGCACGTATTATTGCCACATTTAGCACAGTTGTAGTTATTTTGTAAACTATGATTGAACCAATAGTTTTTATACTGTTTAACTTCTTTAAAGCCATTGCTTATTAGCAATTTACAAAATCCACCGCATGTTGATTCTTTCCATGCAGGAAAATAAATTGAACCGGCATTATTTTGCATTTCTATTCTATGTATTATGTGCTTTAACAGCTGTGTACCGTATCCTTGACGTTGAAAATCGGGATGAATAGCCAGATTTTTTATAAACGCAATTTTTTGCCCTGCTATTTCACTAATATCAAAATTCAAACTTTTGTCATCGGCATTATGACATTGTGCTAAACAAAAACCGGTAAAAACGTTATTAACTATTATTTTGCTGTAAAAGCAATTGTTTAATACAGTTTTGTTTAGCATGTTTAGCGTAAGATAATTTTTTCCAAAACAAATATCCGATAGGCTTTTAATTGAATTATAATCGCGTATTTGAATGGAAGAAATACTTGATTGTTGCATAGTTTATATTATAAATATTTTAATCAACAATATAGCAAATTTGTATAATAATTACCAATTCTAATACAGCTCTTTTTTTATGGACAACGTAGCGCCTGCTACGTTTATTTGTTGTTTTACATTATATTAATCGATAAGTGCTGCGCACTTAACCTCGCAGCAGGCGCTGCAAGTTCCCTAAATTGAACAACGCAGAAAGGATGGACAACGTAGCGCCTGCTACGTTTATTTATTGCTTTACACTATATTAAACGATAAGTGCTGCGCACTTAACCTCGCAGCAGGCGCTGCAAGTTCCCTAAATAAAGCTAACCTTCGGGTGTTTTTACGCTAAAAACGTTGTAATAACCAAAAAACCAATAAAATATAAATTAATTCTTGTTTTTTAGCGGATCACTTTCTAACGCCTTTTTTTTAACATCAATTTTCATCTTGATTTTCTCTGTTTTTTTATCGAAACTTACCGTAATAGTATCACCTTCAATAATTTCGGCTTTAAGAATTACCTCTGCCATTTCATCTTCAAGATACTTTTGAATAGCACGTTTTAAAGGTCTTGCACCATATTGAACATCATATCCCTTACCAGCAATATAGTCTTTTGCCGTTGGTGTAATTTTAAGTTTATACCCCATCTGTTCTACACGCTCATATAATCCTGCTAATTCAATATCAATAATACTGTGTATATCCTTTTTTGTAAGTTGGTTAAACAGTACCACATCATCAACTCGGTTTAAAAATTCGGGGGCAAAAGCATTTTTAAGTGCCTTTTGTATAATGCCTTTGGCAATTTCGTTTGATGATTGTTCTTTAGATGTACTAAAACCAACACCTTTACCAAACTCTTTTAGTTGTCGGGTACCAATATTTGAGGTCATTATTATAATAGTATTCCTAAAATCAATTCGGCGACCAAGACTATCAGTTAACCTACCCTCATCAAGAATTTGTAGCAAAATATGAAAAATATCGGGGTGTGCTTTTTCAATTTCATCTAATAATACTACTGAATAAGGTTTACGACGTACTTTTTCGGTTAGTTGCCCTCCCTCTTCGTAACCAACGTATCCTGGAGGTGCACCCACAAGACGAGATACAGAAAATTTTTCCATATATTCGCTCATGTCAATCCTAATAAGGTTTTCTTTGCTCTCAAAAAGATATTGTGCCAATATTTTTGCCAATTGTGTTTTTCCAACACCTGTTGGACCTAAAAATATAAAAGATCCAATTGGTTTATTAGGGTCTTTTAATCCGGCTCTGTTTCGTTGAATTGCTTTTACTATTTTGCCAATTGCATCGTCTTGACCAATTACGCCTTTTGTAATTTCATCTGCCATTTTTAGCAAACGGTTACCTTCGGTTTGTGCAATACGCTTAACAGGTACACCTGTCATCATAGCAACAACCTCGGCTACATTTTCGGCATCAACAGTTTCTCTATGCTTAACTAAGTTGCTTTCCCATTTGCTTTTTTCATTTTCAAGGCTATCAAGCAATGTTTTTTCAGTATCGCGAAAACCTGCTGCCATTTCAAAATTCTGACTTTTAACAGCAATTATTTTCTTTTCCCTAATGTCTTCAATCTCTTTTTCAAGCTCTTCAATTTTTTTAGGCACCTTAATATTCGATATATGCACTCTTGCTCCCGACTCATCTAATGCATCAATAGCCTTATCAGGCAAATGCCTGTCACTAATATACCTGTTGGTAAGTTTAACACAGGCTACAAGTGCATCATCGGTATAATTTACATTATGATGGTCTTCATATCTATCTTTAATATTATTAAGTATCTCAATGGTCTCTTCGGCATTTGTAGGCTCAATTAATACTTTTTGAAAACGGCGTTCAAGTGCACCATCTTTTTCAATAAACTGACGGTATTCATCAAGTGTTGTTGCACCAATGCATTGAATTTCACCCCTTGCCAAAGCAGGTTTTAGCATATTGGCAGCATCAAGTGAGCCTGTAGCACCACCCGCACCAACAATAGTATGTATTTCATCAATAAACAGAATAATACTGTTATTCTTTTGCAGCTCATTCAATATTGCCTTCATACGCTCTTCAAATTGCCCTCTGTACTTAGTACCTGCAACAATTGAAGCTAAATCGAGAGCAATAATACGCTTGCCAAATAAAATTCGCGAAACTTTTTTTTGTATAATTCGAATTGCCATACCCTCAGCAATGGCCGATTTTCCAACACCCGGTTCACCAATAAGCACGGGGTTGTTTTTTTTGCGGCGACTTAAAATTTGAGAAAGTCGCTCAATTTCCAACTCTCTCCCTACAATAGGGTCTAAACGGTTTTCTTCGGCAGCCTTTGTAAGGTCAATTCCAAAATTATCAAGTACCGGCGTATCCGACGTTGATTTTGGAATGTTTGATTTTGGGTTTGTCGATCCTTCCGGATGCCCACTAAAATCAGGTTCGTTATCATCAAAATTGTGGTCGGCCATTCCTCGTATCTGCTCTTTTTGAATCATTGATTTAACGTTTTCATATTTAATATTATGCTCATTTAGACTCATAGTAACTAAGTTTGAATCATCACGCAAAATTGCAAGTAATAAATGACCTGTATTAATTGCTTTATTATTCATTGAACGAGCTTCTAAATAAACAATTTTTAAGGCATTCTCGGCTGTTTTTAATAGTGGTATATTCTCATAATCACTAATTTCATCTTCACCTTTAATACGTATTTTTGTTTCAATTGATTTTTTAATTCCTAATAAATCCAATTTCATATTATTTAGGGTATCAATTGCCAAGCCTTCACCCTCGCGCAAAATACCAAGAAATATATGTTCAACACCTATATGATTGTTATTTAGTCGTATAGCCTCTTCTTTACTATAAGCTAAAATATCTTTCAATTTTTGAGAAAACTTTGAATCCATATTATACGTTTATTTGATGTTCCAAAAATATACATTCTAAATTAATTATAAGGTAGGTAGTGGGTAAAAAATAGCTTTTTATGTAAATATTATGCTGTTACGCAAAGCTACGCAGAGCTTTTACAAAGTTATGCAAAGGTTTTCATGCGTTTGCTCTTAACTAAAAGCACAGGGCAAACTCACACTTTTTTATTAAAAAGAGAACTTAAATTATCTGATTTATA
>CBDUWQ010000200.1:0-7239 GCA_965370965.1 uncultured Bacteroidales bacterium | reverse complement strand
GTTTGTAACCAATAAAAACATTATAGCATACAATAAATAATTTATATTTATTAAATAATTACCACAAAATACAATCGTGTGGCAGCGGGGATAAGTTATATTATATGTAGCATACAATAAGTGCTTTGCACTTAATCTAGTAGCAGCCTGCCCGACTTTGTTATTCTGGCGGGGCGCTACGAGTTCCAAAGTGGAGAGCTATGAGTTCTAAGGATGAAATACACCAAGCCACACTAAAAGTTATTTGAATTAAAGTACAGTAGGACATACCAAAAAAGAGAGTGCTACAAGCACTCTCTTTAATAATTATTTAACCTAAATTAAATATAATTATGAAAAATTATTTCTCAACAGTATTATTAGCTGCAATCCATGCGTTATATGCACCATCATAAACCTTAACATTTGAATAGTTAAGCACAGAAGTTAATGCAAGATACATAATTCCGGCTCTTACACTAGTTTCGCAATATAAAACAACAGGTTTGGTTTTATCAATACCAGCAAATATTTTTGTTAATTCGGCTGCCGGTTTTAGTGTGCCATCATCATTCATTATTTTTTTGTTTTCAATATTTATTGCTCCGGGCATATGTCCTTTGCTTTTGCCGTCGCTACCATTAAATTCGGCTGCCGAACGGGCATCAATAAGCTGTACACCACCTTTTTTAACATCGGCGGTTGTAATTATTATGCCACTGTTTACTTTAGGTGTAAAATTGGCTTTTTTTACCATTGTTGGGTTTTTTGTAATTGGCTTACGTTTGGTTCTCCAACTTTTAAGGTTGCCGTCAAGCATTTTAACATCGGCTACGCCCATATATTTCAATATCCAGTACATGCGTCCTGCATATTTACCCGAACCCTCATCGTAAACAACAACAGGCTTTTTGCCATCAATACCGGCAGCGCCAATAAGTTTAGCAATTTCACTTGAGCTTTTTAATACTCCTTTTATTGGTGTGGTTTGTTGTAAATCGGCGTAAGCTAAATTTACTGCATTTTTAATATGCGCATCGGCTTTAAATTTTTTGCTGCTGCGAGCATCAATAACCACAACCGATTTTTTCATTATGGCTTTGTTTAAATCGTTTATCGATATTAAATCTTGCGCCTTTACGGATGAACCTAAAACAAATAGGAACATTCCGGTTAATAGTAATATGTTTTTAAGTTTCATTATTATAAATTTTTAATATGTAATACTTCTAAAATTTAACTTGCATTTGTAATAAAAATGCATCGTTTGGATACTCTGCATTACTATTAGTATTGCTTTCTGCTTTATATTGGTAATTTGCTTGTAATCTTACTTTATCGTTAAAGAAATAGTTTACACCAAATGTTGAAACCATAAATGTCTCCTCAGATGTACTTCCTGAATCGAAAAATTCAATTTTAACAACAGGTTCAAGGTTAAAATAAAACTTATACATTGCCATTGCCCAAAATCCACTTCTTTTGTCTCCAAGTGTTAGGGCAGGTCCACCACAACCTCCGCCGGCAGATGCATTATAATCACCTTCATCGTAAATATATTCAGCTTGTAATCTAAATTCTGAGTATTTTACTTCAATTTCGGCAGCAAATGAGGTGCGAGAAACTGTATCGGTTAAAGGGTGCCCGTAACGAAAACTACCACCAATATTTAACCACTCCAATGGATGGAAAACAACTCTACCTATTAAGTCTTTTGTTTGATTATTATCAACTGTTTTTTTTCCAATGCCGGTACCATTCATTAATGCCAAAGTATAGTTTAATAACTTGTCTTTTCCACCGCCAAAAATCATAATACCTATATCGCGTTGTGGTACAACTAATTGATCTGATACCATAGCACGTTCAATAGTGTGTAAGCCTGAGCACGAGGTGTTTACCTCTAAACCAAATGGCTGTTTAAATGATCCCATCGAAAATTTTGCCCAATCATATCGGCGATACGAAATAAAAGCATCTAATAAATATGGGTAACCTGTAGGACTTACATACGGACTGGTTTCTATCATTACATAATAAGAAAAGTCGTAAGGTATTTTACCTGTAACACCAAGTCTGGCTCTTTTAAATTTAAAAGTATTTGAGTTTTCTACAGCAGGTGTTTTAGAATTATCCTCTGTCATATGAAATTCATACTGAGGTTGAATAAAACCAATAACCTTTGGTTTGTTTGAATCATCGCCACCACCAGTATCAGGTTCTTCGCAACCTTGAGCAAATATATTTACTGTAAATAAAATGCTAAAACTAAGTAGAATAGTGGTTAAAATATATTTTTTCATCTGTTTTGTTTTTTGTTTACTAGCTAAATATTACAATAGTTATAACTTTTGCAAAATTTCTTATGATTTTAATTTAAAAAAGTTGTCCAAAAAGTTGCACTGTTAATGCTAACTTTTTGGACAGTATTATCTAATTGGTATTATTTTGTTGTTGGGTCTGTAAGTGGTAAATCAACAGTAGGTACAGTAAATTGATGAGTCTGTAAGTTATCATAAATAATGCTATTGGCACCATAATAAAGGCTATACGATTTGTATCCTAAAACCTTAAGATATGCAGTAATCATTGATGATGTTTGACCTGTCCAACAGTAAGTAACAACATCTTTAGCAGGGTCTAAATTATAAATTTCGCCACCGCCTATTGAAAGAGGGTTAATTCTGTAAGCTGTTTTAATATTTCCATACGTATCAACATCTGTTTCAGCCCAATAGTTGTTAATAAAATAGTTTGAAGGTGTTCCTAAAACATTGGCTTGAGTAACACCGGCAAGACCACCTGCTAACATTGATTCAACCTGAGACTCTAAAATAGCTTTTCCATCTGTAGAATTAAATGTAACTGTAGGTTCTGAAAATACAACAGGATCAGTTAGGTCTTTTGTTGCCGACCAGTTTGATAAATCATCGTACTGTTTTGCATTTGTTTCCCATTTAGTTGAAAGATCAGAGTGCCATCCGCACATTCCCCATTTTAACACATACGACTCATATCCGCTTAATAAAAGTGCCATAGAACCATGTCCTGCAGATTGTCCGGTATAGCAAACAACCAAAAATGGTTTATCACTATCCATACCCGTAGCAGTGGTAATAATTCCTGCAAGAGTACTACTTACCGCACCTGTGATATGCCCTTTATTAAAATCTTCTGTACTTCTAATATCAATAATGTTGTGTGTACCAACAAAAGTATCGTGAGCGTCAGCAGTAGGTGCACCTTTAATCCAACCATCTAAAAGTGTAGGTAAGTCCATGTTATTTGCAACTAAATACTCTGTTAACACTTTGTGTGTTGTTTTAGTTTCCGGTGTAGTTGTATTTGTATCATCTTTACAACTTGTCATAAGAATTGCCGGCACAAACAGCAATAAAAATAAATACTTTAAATTTTTCATTTTGTTTTAAGTTTAAGTTTAAATTTAAGTTTATAAATTATTATATTTCAGTTTATTAAATTACATATTTTAACAACCGCCTCCGGCATCATGAGAATCTGTTGTGCCAAGGGCTTCTAAGTTTTTCTCTACATAATCGGGGTACGATAGTTCCCAGTTTTTAAAGCCGCCATCAAGCGCAAAAACATTTTCGTATCCCATTTGCATAAGTGTTTGTGCAGCCAAAATACCACGGTTGCCTTTTTTGCAGTATAAAACTACAATTTCGTTTTTTGCAGGCATGTATAATCCTGCGCTTTCCCAAAATTTTTCTTTTGCAATTTGAAATTCTAAGCTGCCACGGCTTAATAAAACCGAGCCGGGTATGTATCCGGGGTAATACTCTAAAGGCGAGCGTACATCAATAAGTGTATATACCGAATCGCCACTCATTATTTCAAATAGTTGGTCGGGGTTTACAAGTTCAACATTCTCTTTTGCTGCTTTAACTATGTCGTCAACAGTAAGCTGGCTGTTATTTGAACAGCTGCTTATTAAGCCTATTAACAGCGCAATTGCTAAATATTGTATTTTTTTCATTTTTATATGTTTTTAATTATTGAATTTTTGTTTTTGGTTGTATTCTCTTAATTACCGATATCAGGCTTTTTTATCAACTTCATTTAGTGATTCATCATCACTGCACTCAAGTTCTTCATAACCTGTTATCATCGACCATAAGTTGGTAAATACTTTATGACCTGTGGTTATTAAATAAAGGTGTATAACAATAAAGGCCATTAGAGCAAATGCTCCAATTGTATGTACAATAGCAATAATACCAACACCGCCAACTTCAATAAAGTTTTCGGGGTACTGAAAAAACAGATAAACAAAACCTGTAAAAAGTTGAACAGGGAATACCAAAATAATTAGTGAGAAATATACTATCCGTTGTAGTGGGTTTAATTTACAATCGGCTGTTTTTTGTACCGGATGAGGATCTTTTTTAAATATACCAATCATGTAATACATAATTTGTGATTTAACATTGCGGCGTACCGGTATAAACTGGCGAGCTTGACCTGTTACCAGCATCCAAAAGGCGGCAAATATGGTAAGCACCAAAAATACCCATCCTGCAACAGTATGTAATCTTACGGCATATTCGTAACCAAATAGTGAAAATGTGCTATGAATTTCAAAACCTGTAAGTGCTAATAAAATTACGAGCAGCATTTGGGACCAATGCCAAAACCGTTCGAATTTGCTATATATTTTTACTTTTTGCATAATTTATTGTATTTAAAATTTTTCTTATTTGTTGTTTATTATAAGTAAATCTGTACTATTCATTTTTTCTTTTAAACGACATAAATACTCTAATAAGTCCATGTCCAATAACTCCAATTAGTGATAGCCATATAATACCAAATCCTGCATAGTCAACCGGTTTAGAATAATCGCGACCGGGCAAGTAAAAATCGGTTAAATTATTTAGACGGCCGTCCCGCGAATGACATTCAATACAAGCTAATGTTTGCTCTTTTGGCGATACCATGTGGTTAATTGGCCAGTAAGCTTCTGTTTCAACAAACTCATACTCTCCGCTATAAGGTCGGTTAGACATTTCCATTCCTATTTCGGCAGCTTTTTGAAAGTCAAAATCTTTCCAAAAAGCACCTTGTCCTTTTTCGGGAGCCCATAGTTTAAGGCTTATAATTGTTTTATAGTTAACATCAAATGGTTGTCGCCCGCGGTGTATTTTTACAGGCCATATTTTTGCAGTAGAGTCTGTATAGCTGCCAAACAACTCATTAATCTTTACAGGAATCTCTTTTATTGTATCCTCATAAAGAAAATGATCGGCAGTTCCGTTAAACCATACATACTCAGGTTTAACATGGTCATCCCATACAAAATTACCTTTTATTGACAAGTAGTTATGATTTCCATCGGCATCATTTTCGGCAATTGGGTGTCCATCATCAGTCAGTCTTCCTGCTGAAGTATAGTCCCACCACATTTTGGTAGCATTTACCTTTGCATATTCAGGAATATGGCATGTTTGGCAGGCTATCTTACTATTATGGCTGTCTAATAAATTGTCGTTATGGGGAGTATTAGTATGGCACTGTTCGCATGTTACGCGATTAGTGTTTGCAGATGATACAGAATATAGTTTTCCTGTAATGTTATGTTTCTCAGTTTTGTGGCAATCAACACATGACATATCAGGTCCTTCAATAGTCATATGAACATCTACATCGCGGCTACAGCCAACAAGTGCTTGTTCTAAATCGCCATGTTTAACATTATTGCCACCGCCACCATAAAAGTGGCAAATACCACAATTATTTTTATTTGGTATTCCAACATTCTGTGCAATGTAAGGATAATCAGGAACCTGATATTCTTTATTTGCAGTTTCTTTAGTTGCCGGCCAGCCGTATCGACCTTTTTGTTTAAAGTAGCTGTCTGTATTGTCATGGCATACTAAACAGTCAATGTTTTTGCTGTCGGTAAAGTCAAAGGTCTCATCTTCCCATGCCAAACCAATATGGCAGCGCATGCATGAGCCGTTATTGCCGATTACCCCGGTACAAAAATTATTTACTATGTTTTTTTTACCAATGGTAACTTCGCCACGTCCGGGTATGGTTGTTGTTCGCTCCCATTTCCAGTGTGCTGTTGCCATTATCTCTTCATCGCGACCATTGTGACAGCCCAAACAGGCTTCGGTTACATCTCTTGGAGATTTAAAATCTTGGGCAAGTACTGCAAATTTTGAATGATCGACTGATGGCGTGTGTTCAGCCTTTAGTTTTACATCAATTTCAGGTGCAGTTTTTTTAATGCCCGAAAGTTCTACTGTAAGCCACAATACCATTAATGGAAAAATAATTGTAAACATGATAGTGGCGATAGAATTTTTTACTTTTTTATTCATAGACTTTGTAAATTAAAAATTAAAAATAATTTGTGTCAAAACCTGTGGTAAAAGTACTTACATATGAATTATATTATTTAGTATTTGTACATTGGGGCATCATATGATTTTTTCAAGTTCAATAAGTTATTTTTTGACGCACATCAACTATTAAATTGATAAAGAATTGATATATTTACGCAAAT
The DNA here is from genome assembly GCA_965370965.1 of uncultured Bacteroidales bacterium. Lineage (GTDB taxonomy): Bacteria > Bacteroidota > Bacteroidia > Bacteroidales > SZUA-534 > GH45. The sequence goes on along the minus strand of CBDUWQ010000200.1, from coordinate 725 downwards.
ATAATAATTAAGTTTACATGGCTTGTATAGAATGTGATAATTGTGAATGTAAATCAGATTGTTTAATGTCTTTGGCAAATAATCAGATGGAATTGCTTTTTAGTAAATCAAAGACTGTTGTTTTTAGAAAAGGTGAGATAATATGCAAGCAGGGTGTTTATGCTTCAAAGGTTTTATATCTGAAAAAGGGTATGGTCAAAACTTATCTGGAATATCCCAGAAAAGACATTATTTTTTGCATTAAACCATCAAAAAGTTTTATTGGATTAGAGGCACTATATAATGAGCGTGTTTATCCTTATTCTTGCTCTGTTTATGAGGATTCGGAATTTTGTATGTTTGAAGCCGATACTTTCCAAAACTTATTAGAGCAAAACGGCAAGTTTGCTGCTTCTATACTTGCTAATTTAAACCTTTGGATTTCAAGAGTGTATGAGCGAATGGTTACCTTAACAAAAAAGCAGGTAGCCGGTAAGTTAGCTGATATATTAATTTGCTTGAGCGAACGTATTTATGAATCGAATGAATTTTTATTGACTATTTCCAGAAAAGATTTAAGTGATCTTACTCAGCTTTCGCCCGAAACCCTTTCGAGGGCAATTAAAGATTTTAAAAATGAAGGTGTTATTGATGTTGATGGCAAACAGTTTAAAATTTTAGATAAGAAAAAATTAAAGAGGTTTAGTGAGGTTGGATAGGGTTAGGAAGTTTAAAGTTTAAAGTTT
>CBDUWQ010000199.1:0-7258 GCA_965370965.1 uncultured Bacteroidales bacterium | reverse complement strand
GATAATCAATATGTTAACTGCTTTTTCAAAAAGTTTATGAATTATTCAGGATAAAACCCTCACGGAGGGTAGCGATTTATTTTATTTGTGCCTCCACCTGTCTGCCAGAACAGGCGGACCTGCCCGACTAATCAGTCAGGCGGGCAAAAAAACATGAAATACAAAGTATTCATAAGCGTCTTAAATTTAATAATTACAAATAATAAAACACTAACAATCAATTTATTAACTAATCTTTATTCTCGTGAAAACAAGCGACTTCAATTTCAAATTTTTTCTTATTGCCTTTTTTATAATTAGTATATTTGGTGCAAAAACAACTTATTCCCAATCGTCAATTCCTACCCCAAAAAGCTTTTTTGGTTTTACTCCGGGTGATGACAGAATGCTTTTTGATTATGAAAAGCTTATATCATACATGGAAAAACTTGATGAACTATCTCCTAAAATTAAAATGGAGCAAATTGGTGTTTCTCCAATGGGAAAGCCAATGTATGCTACATTTATATCATCAGAAGAAAACATTAAAAATCTTAATAAATTAAAAATAATTAACAAAGAACTTGCACTTAACTATGCGTTAAGCGATAATAAAAGGGAGGAATACAAAAAAGAAGGAAAAGTATTTTTTGCATTCACTTTATCAATGCATTCAAATGAGGTTGGCCCTTCGCAAGCTCTTCCTTTAATTGCCTATGAATTATTAACAACAAAAGATGACAAAATAAATTCGTGGTTAAATAATGTTGTTTACATGGCTATCCCATGCCATAATCCTGATGGTATGGATATGGTAGTTAATCATTATAATAAATATAAGGGAATCAAGCATGAAGGATCGTCAATGCCCGGGGTTTATCATAAATATGTGGGGCATGATAACAACAGAGATTTTGTTGCCTTAACCCAAAGTGACACTAAAGCAATATCAAAATTATTTAGTAAGGAGTGGTTTCCTCAGGTAATGGTTGAAAAACATCAGATGGGCTCAAGAGGACCACGGTATTTTATTTCGCCTCCACATGACCCGATTGCTGAAAATATTGATGCCGGAATTTGGAATTGGATGAAGATATTTGGAACAAGAACTATAACAGAAATGACAGAAGCCGGATTAAAAGGAGTTTCGCACAGTTACTTATTTGATGATTATTGGCCGGGGTCAACAGAAACATGTATTTGGAAAAATGTTATTGGAATGCTATCCGAAGGGGCAAGTGTTAAATACGCCACCCCAATATATATTGAGCCAAATGAATTAAGTACCATGGGTAAAGGCATGGGCGAATACAAAAAAAGCATTAACATGCCGGATCCATGGGAAGGCGGATGGTGGAAATTAAGTGATTTAATGCAATATGAAATAACATCAACAAAAGCATATTTAGAAACTGCATCATTATACAAGGAAGAATTACTGCTTTTTAGAAACGATATGTGTAAAATAGAAGTTGAAAAAGGCAGAACACAAGCTCCTTATTACTATGTTTTTCCAAAAAATCAACATGATAAAAGTGAATTGGTTAATATTGTGAATTTACTTGACAAGCACGGTATCTCAGTATATAAATTAGATACTGATGTGGTTTTTGAAAATTCTAAATTTCATGCCGGAGATATTATAGTTCCTCTTGCCCAACCATTTAGGGCATTTATTAAAGAAATTCTGGAATCGCAAATTTTTCCTAAAAGACATTACACCCCGGGCGGTAAAATGATACGCCCTTATGATATAACATCGTGGTCGTTACCTTTACATAAGGGGCTTAATGTTTATGAAATTAATATGAATAACGAGTTTTTTGAATCAAAATATTCTCCGGTTAATATCCCTTTTAGTTTATTCGAACCTACCGAAACAGATTATGAGTCAATTCTGCTTTCTGCAAACTTTAACAATAGTTTTAAAGCTGCTTTTAAAGCTCTTGGTAAAGGAATAAAAGTAGAACAAATACTTGAAGAACTAAATTATAACAAACAAGAATTTCCAAAAGGAAGTTTTATTATTGAAAAGTCAAAAAATATTAATGACGTTCTTGCAGAATTAAATATAAAACCTGAATATATTGATACAGATATTACAGTTAAGAAAAAAGTATTGAAGCTGCCACGTATTGTGTTGTTAGAATCATATTTTCATGCCATGGATGCCGGTTGGACTAGATATATTCTGGATTCTTATAATATTCCGTTTAAAACGATACATCCAGAAGATATAAAAAAAATAGACTTTAATAAAGATTTTGATGTATTGATTATCCCCGATGAAAAAAAATCGGTTTTAATTGATGGGATATATAAATCAAATAAAGAAAATTATTTTATGAAATATCCTCCTGAATATTTAAAAGGAATGGAGAAAAAAGGTCATGAAAAAATTCTTAAATTTATAAATAATGGAGGTAAGGTTATTGCATGGCGCAATGCAACTGAATTATTTACAGGAATTCAGAAATACTCGATTAATGTAAAAACTTCAGAGGAATTTGAATTCCCGGTTTCCGATGTTTCATCAAAAATTATAAAAAAAGGATTCTCATGCCCCGGTTCGTTATTAAAAATAAATTTAAAAAATAACCATCCTATTGCATATGGGATGCCTAAAGAGATAGGGGTTTTTCATAGGAGCAGTCCTTTATTTAAAACATGGCAACCATATTTTGATGTTGATAGAAGAGTAATTGCGACATTTCCTGAAAAAGATATTTTAATAAGCGGATATGCCGAAAATGAAGAATATATTGGAAACATGCCATCAATTATTTGGTTAAAAAAGGGGGCAGGACAAGTAGTACTGTTTAGTTTTAATCCGCAATTTAGAGCCTCAACACCTGCTACTTACAAGCTTTTATTTAACTCCATTTTACTGTAAATTTGTAAAATCAGAAATTAATCTTATCCAAATATGTTTTTCAGTTTTTTAGCGTACCTGCGGCTAATAACTACAGGTTCTGTAATACCTTTTAGTTTTAACCTATATGAATAGTTAAACCATTTTTCGACATCTTCAATATATTCGGTATTAATAATTGAATTTCGGTGAACACGGATAAAATACTTGTTGGGTAGTCTTTCTTCCCACTCTTTCATGGTTTTAGTTATCAATCCGGTTTTATTTCCAATTGTTGTAACATGTGTATAATCACCATAGCTGGCAATTAACACTATATCCTCAATTTTTAAAAATTGCATTTTGCTGCCAACTGTGGTAAATAACCTGTCAGAATATTTTAAAAGATTAAAACCTTTAGGTTTGGCAGGGGATTCATTATGAATACGGGTAATTGATTTTTTTAGGCGCTCGGGTGCAACAGGCTTCATTAAATAGTCGAGTGCATTAATCTCAAAGGCACGCAGGGCATATTCATCAAAGGCTGTTACAAAAATAATTTTCCCGTCAAAGTCAACTTGTTCAACCAAATCAAATCCGCTTTGCCCCGGCATTTGTATATCCAAAAACACAATATCGGGTTTAAGCTCATTAATAGCATTTAAAGCTGAAGGTACATCTTCGGCTTCGCCAACAATGTCAATATTTGACAAATCATTAAGCATATTTTTTAAATCATTACGAGCCAATCGTTCATCGTCAACTACTATTACCCGTATTTTTTTTTCAGCCATGTAATACCATTTTAAAACCAAAATTACTGGTATAATGCCAATGTAGAATCAAAACTGATATACAAATGCTAATGAAGTATATCGGTAACTTTGATTCACAATCGGTATAAATATTTTTCTTTTATTTCAATTCGGATGCAAATATTGTTTTCTCCTTTTAATATTTCAAAACGGTAGTCGTCGCCATATGCATTCTTCAACCTTTTTTCAACATTGTCAAGACCTGTTCCTGTTCCTTCAATATTTTTTTTGCCATTCCGGTCAATCCATTTGCCCGAGTTACAAACTTCAAGCATTACGCCAATACCGGTTTTTTGAGCCGACAGACTGATTTCCAAAGGCATTTTACTTGTTTTCATGCCATATTTTACTGCATTTTCAATAAGTGGATGCAGTAAAAAACTTAGTATTTGCAGATTTTTAGTATTGTCGGCAATATTATATTTTATTTCAAGTTTTTCCTCAAATCGTTTTTTCTCTATTGAGAAGTAGTGTTTTACAGCCTCTAACTCATTTGAAAGGGATACAAAATTAGAATCTTTATGTAAAAGCGAATAACGCAAAAATTCCGATAATTCCGTAATCATCTCTTTAGCATTTTTTTTATTCTCATCAATCAATGCCCTTATTGAGTTTAAAGAGTTAAACAAAAAATGAGGGTTAAGCTGATACCGTAGCATTGCCATTTGTGCTTTTTGTGCCAACAATTGTGCTTCTTGAGAGTGCTTTTTCTCACTTTGCCAATCCATAGCGTATTTAATTCCAAAATACAAAGCACTCCATGTATTTAAAAGTATAATAAAAAGCCAGTTATATTTTATCATAGATACAATTTCAAGTCTTTTCATAAGTATCTCAAAACCTTTTTCGCCCCAAAAAAAATGGCTGACATACATGTCGGTTACTGTCCAAATTGTTGTTGCTGCAACCGAACCCACTACAATTGCAATTGATAACCAATAAAGACGTTCAATTTTTGAATAAATAATACGGTATGGGTAACGCAATAAAAAAGTAATTAAAAACCCAATAATATAAGTAAGACTATGCAAAAACAAATCTTTTCCGTCAAACTCTTTATACCACGATACAAAAGCAGTAATTACAATGTAATATGAAACCCATCCACAAATTTGCAGAATCCAAAAGAGCTTTTTTGAGCCAAGTTTTTGCATAGCAGTTTATTTTAATACAATGTTAATGTAATAATATTTAACCGAAAATAGAAATAAGACAAACGGTTAAATGTTTCGTTAAATGGTAATTATTGCTTTTAAAAACAAAACCACTCACCGAAAGTTTTAACCGCTTATCGAAAACTTGTTTCTAATACAAAAACTATTTCGGATATTTGGGTTAGAAAATTAAAATTCGCTCAACATGAATGTACTATATTTAATATTAATAGCAATTAGCTTTTCTGCAGGCATATTAACTACAGTTTTTAAAGCTGATACAATAAATCAATCAAACCCTGTATGTATTGAGAATAATGATAATTGCGTTAATGAAAATAAGGTAATAGCAGAACCTGAAGCCGATTCGGAAAATATATTTTTAATATTAGAAGTGAACAAGTAGAAAATTTTATTTTTTAGTTACCCTTAAAACCATTCAATAAAAACCAATAGTTATCAATGTAGCCCGGACTTAACCGTCCGGGTTTTTTATTTGTGCTTTTGTTGATTATTTTTATCATTATTAAGCATCATAAAAATGCAAATATCTGAAACCTTATACTTTAATATTCGTAATATTGTTTTTTGAGATAGCAAACACCAAACTCATAAAACTACCATGGAAATAAAAGGAACTGCCGTAAAGTCGATACCGGAATATGTTAAGCAAAAACACCCAAATGAATATGTTAGCTGGATTAGGTCGTTGCCTGAAGATTCAAGTCAAATAATGAATTCGGTAACTTCAGTAGGTTGGTATCCATTAAAAACTGCGGCCATTGTACCCTCAGCAAAAGTTGGAGAGATGTTTTTTAATAACGACTTAAAAAAAGGGGCATGGGAGCTTGGTCGTTTTAGTGCTGATATTGCCTTGCATGGCATTTATAAATTATATGTAAAATTTAGTTCGCCGGGTCATATAATTAATAGGGCAAGCCGTATATTTTCAGCTTATTATTCTCCTTCAAAAATGGAAGCGGCAGACCGACTTACCAACTCTGTAAAATTGATAATGACACAATTTGATATGCCAAGCGATGTTATTGAATACCGCATTGCAGGATGGATTGAAAGAGCACTTGAAATTTCGGGATGCAAAGGGGCTGATATAGAGGTGATTGAATCGTTTACAAGAGGAGACGCAAAAACAGTTTTCCAATGCAAATGGCAATAAATTTTAATTAAATTACTATAATAGTGAAATTCGATTTTGACGAACCCGTTAACCGAAAAAATACAAATTGTGTAAAATACGATGCTTTAAAAACCGTTTTTGGTGTTAATGATGTTATACCAATGTGGGTGGCCGATATGGACTTTAAATCGCCACCTTGTATAGTAAATGCACTAAAAAAGCGTTTAGAGCACGAAGTGTTTGGTTATACTATTAAATCTGATATTTTTTTTGATAGCATTATAAATTGGATGTATAAAAGGCATCAATGGAAAATAGAAAAAGAGTGGATATCATTCAGCCCGGGCGTAGTGTCAGGCTTTACCCTTGCCATTGAGCAATTTACCCGTCCGGGTGATAAAATAATAGTTCAGCCTCCGGTATATTTTCCTTTTTTTCATTCGGTTACCGATACAGGACGCACCTTAGTAAATAACCCTTTAAAACTTGAGAATGGCCGTTTGGGCTTTGACTTTAATGATTTAAAGAATAAAATTGATGCCGAAACAAAATTGCTTTTGCTTTGCAACCCGCATAATCCGGGTGGTAGCGTATGGACAAAGCAGGAGCTTATGGAGCTTAGTGAAATATGCTATAAAAATGGTGTATTGATAATTTCAGATGAAATTCATGCCGATATAGTTTATAAACCTGCTAAGTATATCCCCTTTGCAAGTATTTCAGAAAATGCTGCACAAAATTCATTAACAGTAATGTCGCACAGTAAAACATTTAATGTGGCGGGGTTAACAACATCGTTTGTAATATCTGCAAACAAAGAGTTGCTGTTAAAATACAACAAGTCACTAAATACGTCACATTTGTATATGGGTAATATATTTGGCATTGAGGCTTTAATGGCCGCATACAGCAATGGAGAGAGCTGGTTAAATGAACTTATTCAATACCTAAAAAGTAATATTGATTTTGTTGCTGCTTATTTAAAAAAGCACATACCTGATATTAAAGTAATAATGCCCGAATCAACATTTTTAGTTTGGCTTGATTGCCGCAAATTAAAAATGACAGGCAAAGAACTTGGCGATTTGTTTTTGAAAAAAGCCAAGGTTGCAATAAACGAGGGCAGTATTTTTGGAGCTGAAGGCGAAGGGTTTATCAGATTAAACATTGGATGCCCGAGAGACACTGTTGAAAAAGCCTTGAACCAAATTCAAACAGCACTCAAAAACTAATAATTAGTTAAACTGTTTTAGTTTGATAAATAAGAAAAGCTGAATTCAAGTTACAAATGCAACTTTTTGGTTAAACAATAAATTATTCA
>CBDUWQ010000198.1:0-7264 GCA_965370965.1 uncultured Bacteroidales bacterium | reverse complement strand
TATAACGCAATATTTATTTTTTTGTGAAAAAGTTTATAAAAGAATATTTTAACTATTCAAAAAGTGAACGCCGTGGGTTATTAGTCTTAATTGTACTAATAGTGGGTGTTTTTATTGTACCTGTTATTCTTAACAGTAAAAAAAACAGTAACACTTTGAATATTGCTGATTTTGAATCACAACTAAATCATTTTGAACCAACCCAAGTTAAACCTGATAACAAAACACATACAGTATCTACTAAATATTTTAATTTTGACCCAAATACAATTAGCAAAAAAGGATTAATAAAACTGGGCTTATCAAAGCAACAGGCGCAAACTTTAATTAATTACAGAAAAGCCGGAGGTGTATTTGAAAAGCCCACAGATTTAAAAAAGATTTATTCTATTGATAATAGAATGTACAAAAGCCTTTACCCTTTTATAAAAATCAAAAATATAATAGTTAATGATGCAATTGTTGATTCAGAACTATTAAAAAACCACAAACCAAAAACCGAAAGTCCGATTAGCAATAAGCCCGTATTGTTGGTTGAGCTAAATACAGCCGATAGTGTTGATTTGATAAAACTTAACGGAATTGGCAATATATTGGCTAAACGGATAACAAGTTACAGAAACTTTTTAGGAGGTTATTACAAAAAAGAGCAGCTACTTGAGGTATATGGATTAAAAAATGAAACTTATAAGAGTATAAATAAATTGGTTTGTATTGATACCGCACACATACAAAAAATGGATTTAAACACAATTGAATTCAAATTATTAAATAAACATCCATATATAACATTCGCAAACACAAAAGCAATATTGAAATACCGTAAACTAATGGGGGGCTTTAAATCAATGTCCGAGTTAATAGAAAATCATTTGGTTGACAGTACAACATACAATAAAATAAAACATTATATTCGTGTTGATTAGTTTTTTGTTTTTTAGTTTGATTTACCAAGGTAATTTTATAACTTTATTGGCAAATAAAATTTATTAAAAAAATATTCAATAAAAATTTGTAATTGTATATCAATGTTCTAAATTTGCAGCCTCATAATTTTTGATGTTAAATATTAAGCAATATGATTGTAATACCAGTAAAAGAAGGTGAAAATATAGACAGAGCGTTAAAAAAGTTCAAAAGAAAGTTTGAAAAAACAGGCGTAATAAAGGAATTAAGATCAAGACAGGTGTATAGAAAGCCGTCTGTTATCAAAAGAGAAGAGCTTATTAAAGCCGTTTATATTCAGCAACTGCAGAACAAAGAGGAAGCAATTTAAACTATTTGCTAAATCAAATTGATATACGGGCAACTGTTAGCCTATGTATATTAACTCATTTTTTAGGTATCTCACTAACGAGAGAAGATATTCAAAACACACAATACGCTCTTATAAAAGTGATTTAGAGCAATATGTGAAGTTTTGCAATAGTATTGATTCAAATTTTAATCCGGTTGCAGGTAATCATAAAATTATCCGCAAGTGGATTATTTTTTTATTGGAGAGTGGCAATTCCCCCCGTTCTGTAAATAGAAAAATTACAACCCTAAAATCATTTTATAAGTTTTTGTACCGCGATGGTATTATTGAAACAATACCAACCGATAAAGTGGTATTGCCTAAAATGGGCAAAAAACTACCCCATTTTGTAAGCAAATCATCAATGGATATGCTTTTTGATCAATTTACATTTCCGGCAACATTTGAGGGAGTTCGCGACCGAACAATAATGCTTATGTTTTACAGTACGGGAATACGGCTAAACGAACTGGTTAATCTTACCACCCAAAATATTGATTTAAAACTGGGGCAGTTAAAAGTGTTGGGAAAACGCAATAAAGAAAGGATAATACCGTTTAGTATTGAGCTCAACAAAGAAATTAAAGAATATTTAACCCAACGCAGCTTATTGCCTGTAAATCATAATATAGTGTTTGTTACAATTGATGGAAATAAGGCATACGACAAATTGGTTTACCGAATTGTAAACAAATATTTAAGTAGCGTAACCACGCTTGAAAAAAGGAGTCCTCACATTTTGAGACACACTTTTGCTACCCAAATGCTAAATAACGGAGCCGATATTAATGCAATAAAAGAACTGCTTGGGCATTCAAATTTGTCAGCTACACAAATATACACACACACAACTTTTGAAAAATTAAAAAAAGTATATAACCAAGCTCATCCGCGAGCTTAAAAATGGAGGTAACTATGGATATAAAAATTCATTCATTGCGATTTAATGCAGATGTTAAGTTAGAAAGCTTTGTTGAAAACAAAGTGGGAAAACTTGATCAGTTTTATGACAATATAATAGGTGCTGAGGTTACACTTCGATTAGAAAAGTCTGAAGACTCAAGTAATAAAATGGCTGAAATTAAAGTATTGATTCCACGAAACGATATGTTTTCAAAAAAGCAAGCAAAGTCGTTTGAAGAAGCTATTGATTTGGCAGTTGTAGCCATAGAGCGCCCATTAAAAAAAATCAAAGAAAAACAAAGAAATAAAAAACCTGAATAGAAAAAATAAAAAAGCTGTCTATTTAAATAGACGGCTTTTTTATAACACTTACAAATACAATATAGTTAATGATAACAGCAAACTGCTTTATACCTTACAGCAACCCTGAAGTTTGGGAGAGTTTATTGGCAGAGTTAGAACAAAACCAACACGTAAAAAATGTATATCTAATTTCAAATAATAAAACTCAGGTTAATTTTAATAAATGCAAGCATATAAAAGCAGGCAGTATATTAAATACCAAAACTGTTAAAGCCATAGCACAAAATTCAGATGCCAATTACTCACTGCTTATTACCAGTGAGGTTAAAATAAAACTTGGCTACTTTTCAATTGAGCGCTTTATATCTATTGCTGAAGACACCGGCGCCAACATGGTTTATTCCAATTATATTGATATTACCGATGGTGTTCAAAATTTACAGCCGGTTATTGATTACCAAAAAGGCAGTCTGCGCGATGATTTTAATTTTGGACCAATAATTTTGATAAATGCATTGGCATTTAAAAATGCAACAGCTAACATTTTCGACACTTTTGAGTTTGCAGGGCTATACCAACTTCGCCTGTCATTAAGCAAAAACAATCTTCCCATCCGTATTCCCGAGGCTCTATATTCGGTTATTCAAAATCGTGTCAAAGACTCAAATAATACACTTTTTGAATATGTTGACCCAAAAAACCGGAGTGTTCAAATTGAGATGGAAAAAGCTGTAACAACCCATTTAAAGGAGATTGGCGGATATCTTGACCCACACTTTAATGATATTTCATTTAATGAAATAGGTTTTCCGGTTAAAGCATCGGTAATAATCCCTGTCCGTAACCGCAATAAAACCATTGCCGATGCCATTGAATCGGTAATAAAGCAAAAGGTTAATTTTAATTTCAATTTAATTATTGTTGATAACCACTCCACCGATGGCACTACTGAAATTATAAGAAAATATACTGAAAAACACCCAAATATCATCCATATTATACCCAAACAAACCGATTTGGAAATTGGAGGTTGTTGGAACTTAGCTGTTCATAACCAAAACTGCGGTAAATTTGCCATTCAGTTAGATAGCGATGATTTGTATAAAGACAAAACCACAATAGCACAAATTATTACTGCCTTTTATAAAGAAAAATGTGCCATGGTTATCGGCTCATATTTAATGACAAACTTTAAGTTGAAAGAAATTCCTCCAGGGATTATTGACCATAAAGAATGGACTTATGAAAATGGGAGAAACAACGCACTTAGGATTAATGGGCTGGGCGCCCCAAGGGCTTTTTACACACCTGTTTTGCGCAATATAAAAATTCCTAACACAAGCTATGGCGAAGACTATGCAGTTGGACTTGCAATAAGCCGAAATTATAAAATTGGGCGAATTTACACCCCTTTATATATGTGCCGCCGATGGGATGAAAACTCTGATGCATTGCTTAGTATTGAAGCTATAAATAAAAACAACTATTACAAAGACACACTTAGGACAATTGAACTAACGGCAAGAATTAATAAAAACAACAATGAACTATCAAAATAAAACAGATAGCTTATTTAACGAACAAAAAACCAACTGGCCTCTGCTTGCCGATAATTTAAAAGGTTTAAAAAACGCTCAGCTAAAAACCTTAAGGTTTAATGGTTTTAGTATTAATATACAGTATAATCCAAAGCGAATTACTTCATCAGCGGCCAAAGTTGATGCCAAATCAATAAAAAAAAGGAAGTGCTTTTTATGCTCAGCCAACAGGCCACCTGAACAGAATCAGGTAATGTTTGAAAATGATTTTGAGATACTTTGCAATCCATTTCCTATTTTTAACCAACATTATACAATTGCCACGTTAAAACATAAACCACAGCAGATAAAAACATCATTTAAAAGTTTCTTAAATATAAGCAAATCATTACCCAAATTGGTAACGTTTTATAATGCACCAAACTGCGGTGCTTCAGCACCCGACCATCTCCATTTTCAGGCAGGCAACCGTGGTTTTATTCCCATCGAGAATGAAATTGAAAATCTTAAATCGTTATATGGCAAAACAATACCATCGTCCAATAATATTCATATTACATATATTGATGATTCACTACGCAGATTTATAGTTTTAGAATCGCAAAACAGGGAAGCTATTAATGAGGTTTTTGACATGATTTACGAATATACCTCAGGCTTGGTAAAAGGTAACGAGCCCATGCTCAATATTTTGTCGTGGTATTACAAAAAATGGTATGTAGTGGTTTTTCCTCGCAGCAAGCACCGCCCTTGGCAATTTTTTGAAAATGGTAATAAAAATATACTGTTAAGCCCTGCATCAATCGACTTTGGCGGAACACTAATAACACCTTTAAAAAAAGACTTCGATAAAATAACACGTAATGATATTATTGATATATTTAATCAAGTATCAATGCAAACCGAAACATTTAATAACCTTACAGATTTTTTAAAAAATGAATTGAACGCTTTGTGAAAATGGAATCCAACGTACACATAGGCATATTAAAAAATGAGCAGATATCTTTTATCCTTACCGGAGAATTTAACATTTCGGGGTCATCAAAAAACTGTTACAATAAATGCACAGCCCAAATTAGCAATGGCAAAATTATAATAACAAATAATGGTAGTTCACTAAAATTTAATAAGCAGGTATCGTTAATGCCAAACAATTTATTGAACAACTATTTTGAATTAATGGATGTAACCATTGGTATAGGGTTTCATTGGGAACAAAAAGAGGCTCAAAAGTTCCAAGGAACCTTAAAACTATTGATAGTTGATGATAATATTCAGGTAATCAACATATTACCCATCGAAAGATACCTTGTAAGTGTAATTTCGTCAGAAATGAGTGCCAACAGCTCATTAAACCTGCTAAAGGCACATGCTATAATTTCGCGCAGTTGGTTACTGGCACAAATAGATAAACAAAACAGGCTTAATAAAAATAAAACCAAATTAAACCTCATTAATAAAACCAATAGTGAATACATTCGCTGGTACGACCACGAAGATCATACCCATTATGATGTTTGTGCCGACGACCATTGCCAACGCTATCAGGGAATTACAAAAGCACAAAAGCAAAATGTTGCAAAAGCTGTATATGAAACACATGGCGAGGTTTTAATGCATGATAAAAATATTTGCGATACCCGCTTCTCAAAATGTTGCGGTGGGGTATCTGAACTATTTGAAAACTGTTGGGAGTCAATAAAAAAACCCTACCTCACTAAAGTTATTGATAATACCGAACAGGGTCAAAACCTTAAGCTTGACCTTACCAACGAGGAGAATGCTATTGACTTTATTAATGGCAGCCCAAATGCTTTTTGCAATACCAATGATAAAAACATTTTAAAGCAGGTATTGAATAACTACGATTTATCAACAACAAATTTTTACCGTTGGAAAATTGAATATACACAAAACGAATTAAGTGCATTAATTAAAAAAAAATCAGAAATTGATTTTGGACAAATTATAGATTTGATACCCATAAAAAGAGGGGAATCGGGCAGGTTGATTAAACTTAAGATTTTAGGCACAAAAAAATCCTTAACCATTGGCAAAGAGCTTGAAATTAGACGTTGGCTAAGTGAAACACACCTATACAGTTCAGCCATTACAATTAAAAAAATTGATATTAAAAACAACATCCCTAATAAATTTATTTTGCAGGGTGCAGGCTGGGGGCATGGTGTTGGGTTATGCCAAATTGGGGCGGCTGTTATGGGCGAAAAAGGATACAGCCATAAAGAGATCTTAATGCATTATTATAAAAATACGGAAATAAAAAAGCCCCTTTAAGTTGGGGCTTTTTTATTAATCTATATTGTTATAAAATAGTTTCAATAATATTGGGTTATATCCTTTTTCCTTTTAACGAGCGTTTTTTCTCATCGGCATTTACCGTATCGTAAACCACAGGGGTTGCTATAAATAACGACGAGTATGTACCTACGACAACACCAACCAACATGGCAAATATAAACCCTCGAATAACCTCGCCACCAAATATAAATATTACCATTAGCACAACAAACGTACTTAACGATGTACTAAACGTACGACTCAATGTGCTGTTAAGTGCCGAGTTAAATATCTCTTTGCGGTCACGTTTTTGGAATGTTATAAGGTACTCGCGAATACGGTCGAAAACAACCACCGTATCATTAATTGAATACCCTACCACCGTAAGAATTGCCGCTATAAACGATTGGTCAATTGCCATTGAGAACGGCATAAAACTGTATGCTATTGAGTAAATTCCCAAAATAATTAAAACATCGTGCAGCAGTGCTGTAATTGCACCTAAACCAAACTGCCAGTTACGGAATCGGAACATAATGTATAAGAATATTGCTATTAAAGCAAATATTACTGCATAAACTGCCGATTTTTTAATGTCGCCTGCAATAGTTGGACCAACTTTTTCGGAGCTCATCCTGTGTACAGTAATAAATTCTTTAAATGTTGTGCCATCAGCAAGGTATTTTTTAAGGGCATTGTAAATCTTTACTTCAACAACATCATCAATATCAGGTTCATCGCCTGCCAAATAATTTTTAGCCATGGCAATATCTTCTGCAGGTGCTGTTTCAGCATTAACCAAATACTTTGTTGTTATCTTAATCTGGTTATCCTCACCAAAGGTTTTTACATTAGGTGTTGTTCCTAATTCATTAGATAAATCACTTTGGATATCCATTGTGTTTACCGTCTCGTCAAAACG
>CBDUWQ010000197.1:0-7265 GCA_965370965.1 uncultured Bacteroidales bacterium | reverse complement strand
AATCAATATGTTAACTGCTTTTTCAAAAAGTTTATGAATTATTCAGGATAGATAGATTATAATTCTAACATATATTATGAATAAGCAATAAACCATCTCCGGTTAAAACCGGAGATGATAATTTAAATCTATTGTGGCTTTTCTAGTGAATAAATTGAGCTAACTTCTTGGTCTGATAAAACACGGTTATACAACCTAAAGTCGTCCATTTTTCCTTTAAAGAAACAACCATCCCAGTCTGGGCTTTCATAGGTTGATAATGGCATTTCAAGTCCAAAAACAAGATTTACCGGATCAGAACTTATATCATTTATTCTTGAATCTGGAACATTATCCCAGTCTTTTACCAAAGCTCCATCAATATAAAACTTCATATGTCCACCACCGTACGAAACAGCTAAATAATACCATTTTCCAGCCTCAAGACCTTCACCTGCATGGTCACGGTCATTATAAATATATTCACCTTCATTTGCAGGGTCTTCAACTTTTGTGGTAAAAAATACTTTGTTTTCAGTTTGAAGGTTTACTTTAAAACAGTTCCAATGATTCATAGAAATCATATAGTCGTTATTAGCTCTTTCCTCCATATAAATCCACCATGACAACGAAATTGAAGCTGGATTAAGTGCAGAAGCATAAGAAACTTCAATATTTCCTCCTTTATCAAAATAATATGCTGAATTATCGTTTCCAAAACGGTCTGCTGTTAAAACAGGTAATCCTGCACCCCATGTATCAGGTCCATTCATTAATGTACCATCAAATCCGTTGCCGGTATTGTCGGTAGCATTACCATTAAACAACCATTGTGCAATTAAACCATCAGTAGAAACATCCTGTATTTTTTTACTTTCAAAGGTTGTAATTGCAGCACTAAGATTGGCTTTGGCACCGTCAAGTTGTTCTTGTGTTGAAGATGCATTATCTACCACTGTTTGCGAAGCATCAATAGCTGTCTGCAAATCAGCTTTTGACCCAACTTCATAAAAACCTACTGAAGTACCCTCAACTGCATTATCATGCAATCCTTGAGCTTCAACAATAAGAGCTTTTAAAGCTGTATTGTCTCCCGGGATAGGATCATCATCATCATTATTGCATGCGGTAAAAGTTATACCTGCTGCAAACATTACCATAACTGCCATTAAAATGGCCTTAAACGAAATTTTGAATAATTTACACTTCATAATAATTAAATTTTAATTAATAAATATATTGATATTAGTTATATCCATCGTTTTGTTCCAATGCTTTATTTGTATCCAGCTCACTTTGAGGAATTGGAAATAGTTTATGGGTTGAGTAAACAAACCCATCTTTATCAGAGAAAACACTTTCGGCATACTCTTGACCATACCTGATAATATCAAAATACCGAACTGATTCAAATCCAAGCTCAACCCTGCGCTCATGCCTTATCGCATTCCTTAAAGCTATATTCTCTGTTGTTATAATATCTGGTAATAAATCGGTAGGTATTGTTCCATATTCAGGTAATGATTCATCAAAAAGATAACTCTCCCTTGCCCTTTTTCTAACTTCATTAAGGGGTATTAATGCTTCTGCACACTTACCATCTTCACATAAAGCTTCAGCTTCAATTAATAAAACTTCGGCATATCGTATAGCGGTAAAATTCAAATCACCATCGCCTTTTGTGCTTTTTGGAATCTCGCTTATAGGCTGTAAGTATTTTTTTTGGTTATAATTGGTTGATGACCATGTAGTATCATAAGGAACATCATCGAACCACATTCCACCATTGCGTCCTACCGTATAATCTAATCTAGGGTCATAAATACCTGCACCGGTAACTTCAAATTCATCAATAAAACTCTGTGTTGGTTCATTAAAGCCATATCCATTATCAACACGAGGTGCCAACCACTGGTTAAGCCTACTCCCGGCAACAGGGCTTTGTCCCGATAAATGTTGTATTTCAAATATTGATTCAAAATTATTTTCAAAATTCACATTAAAATTTTGTTGGTAAACAGACATTAATGCATAACCATAGCTTTTTACTTTGACAGCTGTTTCTGCCGCTAGGGTATATTTTTCATGAAAAAGATATGTTTTTGCCAAAAAAGCAGTTGCTGCTCCAGGTGTAGCCCTTCCTTTTTCAGATGATGGAATAACTCCAGGGTCTAAACTCAGAGCCATATTCAATTCAGTAACAGCATCCAAAAAATCTTGCTCTACCTGAGTGTACATATCCGATTGCGGCGTTCCGGGCATCTGCATCTCATCAGGGTTTTTAGGCTCTAATACTTTGGGTATATTTCCAAATATATTGGTTAAATGAAAATAATAATAGCCACGCAAAAAATAAGCTTCGCCTAAAATCCTTTTCTTCAAGGCTTCATCCATTTCAATATCAGGTACATATATTAAAATATTATTACAGCGGTTTATCCCCTCGTAATATATACCCCAAACATTTTCTACATTTCCATTATCAGAAAAAACTAAAAAATCATCAATAAATCCAATATCAGCCTGATCGCCGGGCAAACCACCTTTAGCAGCATCATCTGATGCTATATCGCCAAACACCCATAACCTGTTCTCACTATTTGCAAAAGCGGCAGGTTCATAAGCTGCATTTATAGCAAGTAAAGCGTGTTCTGAAGTTTTATAAAATGCTGAAACAGGGTAAACGCCCAACGGTTCTTCATCAAGAAAATCGGAACAACCTATGCTTATTAAAGCTATTAATCCGGCATATATATATAATCTATTTTTCATGATGCAAAATTTATAATTATTCTAAAAATTTATATTTAACCCTATTGCAAAAACACGAGCCGAGGGGTATGTACCCCAATCAATTCCTGCTGCTAAATCTCCTTCTGAAGTAGAGTTGTCGCTTGTTTGCATTTCAGGATCAAGTCCCGGATATTTAGTTATAGTAAAAACATTTTGCACACTTATATAAGCTTTAATCGATTGCACACCAAGCCTTCTAACAGTATTTTCTTTAAATGTATATCCAAAATTCACATTTTTTAGCCTTAAATAAGAGCCATCGTGCAAAAAGCGTGTTGAAGGCTTTTTGTTATTTGCTGAACCTTGCCAGCTAACCCGTGGCATATCATTTGATGTACCCGGTCCGGTCCAACGTTCAAGCGTTCTTGTTGTTACATTAAATGCACGGTAAAACCCTTCAATATCATGAGCAACCTGCCAATAAATATCATTTCCTTGAACTCCCTCAAAAAACAGAGAAAAATCCCAGTTTTTATAACTAAAATTACCGGTAAAACCATATGAAAAATCGGGAAAGGCTTTACCTACATGTGCCCTATCATAATTATCAATTATGCCATCGGGTATGCCATCAGGACCACTTATATCTTTATATTTTACATCACCTGGTTTTATGTCAGCCCCTTGGTAGGCATGCGTAAATATATCAGCAGCATCTTGAAAAATACCTTCCATTTCATATAAATAAAATGAGCCAATTGGGTGGCCTTCTTCTGTTAATGTGGCATACACTCCATTATCAATACGACCGGCAGGTATAGGTTTGTCATCATAAAGTTCAATTACTTTATTGTTATAATGTG
Organism: uncultured Bacteroidales bacterium; assembly: GCA_965370965.1. GTDB lineage: Bacteria > Bacteroidota > Bacteroidia > Bacteroidales > SZUA-534 > GH45. The sequence continues at coordinate 3,690 of CBDUWQ010000197.1, read as the reverse complement.
AAAAAATCAATCCTAAATCATATCTAAAATCACCCTTTACCTGCTTAAAATTTATTTCTAATTCAAGTCCGGTATTTTCAACCTTACCTGCATTCATATATGGAGCCACCACACTACCCCCACTTGGAGGCAATGGTACCCGAACTAGCATATCATCGGTTAATTTGTTGTAATAATCTATATTAAAAAACAACATATCGTTCCAAAGTCCCAAATCAACACCAAAATTATATTGTATTTGGCTTTCCCACCTCAAGTTTTCATTACCTAATGTATTTACTCTATATCCAGTTTGTGGAGTTCCACTGCCAAAAGGATAATAGATGCCGCCTGCAACCAGTGATGCAAAACTATAATCTCCAATTTGCTGATTACCTAACATTCCAAAACCGCCTCGGAGCTTAAAAAATGAAATCGTTTGCATATTATCCAAAAATGATTCCTTATCTATTCTCCATCCAATTGATGATGAAGGAAAAGTGCCATAAGGATAATTAGAGCCAAATCTTGATGAACCATCATGCCTTAAAACAAAATCGAGATAATACTTTCTTTGGTAATTATACCCTACTCTGCCAAAAAATGAAAGCAACGCCCATCGCGATTCCCATCCTCTAACCCTATTATTGCCCGTACCATTACTCAAATATCTGAGATTTGGCACCTGATCAGGAAAATTGTCGGCATAACCACTATGCCCTGTAATAACACTTTTTACTGTTTCGGTACCCAATAAGGCATCAAAATTGTGGTTATCATTAATAGATGTATTATAGTTTAAAGTATTATTCCAAGTATATATTGTTGAAAAAAAAGTTGTGTTTTCCAACGAATTTGGGTTATTAATCCGATTATTAGTTCCCCAATTTTCATTAAAGCGTTTACTGTTTTCAGTAATAAAATCGACACCAAAATCAGTTCTAAACTGTAAATTATCTAACAATTTTACTGATAAAAAAGTGTTACCGAAAGCCCTGTAATTTTTCTTTTTCCAATCATATTTTTCCGCAAAACCTACTGGGTTATAGCCATCGCCAAAAATATCGGCATAGTCGGTATAATAATCTATATATTCGCCATTATTATCTTTAACCGGATAAATTGGTGTACGAAAAAATGCATAACGAACAACACTACCACCATTACCACCATATCCATCGCCCGAGCTACCAACCAATTTAGTATTTGATGCCGAAAGGTTTATATTTATACCGCAATCAAAACGGTCTGAAAGTTTTGTATTAACACTTGTTCTGACAGAAAACCTATCAAAACCAGAATTTAGTATTATGCCGTCCTGTTTGTAATATCCACCCGATACCAAGTAATTTGATTTTTCATTTCCTCCACTTGCCGACAGTTGATGACTCATAATTAATGCAGGTTGAAAAATCTCATTCCACCAATTGGTGTTTGGCAAAGTATCAACCATACTTTGAGGAATTTCAGATCGCCCATCAGCAACAGCCGCCTCATTATAAAGCATTATATACTCATCTTTATTACACATTTCAGTAGTATTGCCTATAACCTGAACTCCTGTATAACCATTATAAACAAGTTTTGAGGCTCCATCTTTTCCTTTTTTTGTGGTTATTAATACAACACCATTGGCGGCACGCGAGCCATAAATTGCTGCTGCCGATGCGTCCTTTAATATTGTTATTGATTCTATATCGTTTGGAGAAAGTGAGTTAAATGCATCTTTTGTTGCAATTCCATCAACCACATATAATGGCGAGTTATCATTAATTGTTCCTATACCCCTTATTCGCACAGCAACACCCTCGCCCGGGGCTCCTGTCAATTGTGTAACTTTTACACCCGTAGCCTTGCCTTGTAATGCTTGGTCAATTGTTGGAACCGGTAGCGACATAAGCTCTTCTGAATTTACAACAGAAACAGAACCTGTAATATCACTTTTTGTTTTTGTACCATAACCAATGGCCACTATCTCACCAAGTGCAATAGCATCTTCTATCATTACTACGTTAATTATTGTTCTACCGTTAATACTTATCTCCTGACTTCGATACCCTATAAAAGAAAAAATCAGGACATCATCGGCAGAAGTAACAGTTATTGTATAATTACCATCTAAATCGGTTATTGTACCATTTGTAGTTTCTTTAACTACAACAGTAACTCCAATCATTGCTCCAAATACATCGGTAACTTTTCCAGTTATTTCAACTATTTTTTGAGTTGTTTGTAATGAATTTGATTCTTTTTCTGCTTTTAGTATAATAACTATCTGTTTATCAACAAAATCAAAATCAAGTTCTGTTTTTTCTAATACCTTATTAAGTACCTTGTCAACCCTTTGGTCTTTTACATTTAAATTAACTAAATAATCTTTGTTAATCTGCTCATTCTTGTAAAAAACACTAAACTCAGTTTGTGATTCAATGGCATCAAAAACCTCAATTAATGAAGCCTGTTTTACATTTAAAGTTATTTTTGCATGTTGAGAATACGTACTGGCCGTAATGGTAAAAATATTTACAAATATAAGTATTAGCGTTAGTCGCATAATATTTATTATTTTATGGCTTCGTTTTTGATGGTAAAAACTTATCCTTTTCCATAATTTTTTCATACTTTTGGAATGTTTAATTTACACTTAAATAGTCCGGTTAATCGGATTTTTACATCGGGAGATGCTGCAACATTTCCCGATTTTTTTTAATTAATAATTATTGTATCGCCTTTAATAACATAGTTAAATTTTGTTGTAAGATTAAAAATCTCAAATATTCTATTTAAAGAATCCTTTTTCTTAAAAGCCCCTGTATAACGTTCTTTTGCTATCATTTTATTTTCAATTACAATTGTTACGTTAAACTTCCTTTCCAAATTGCGAGCAATATTTTCAAATGTTTCATTGCTAAAATGTATCTGTCCGTTTCTCCATGAGGTATATTCTTTAGTATTAACACATTTTACTAGTGCTTTTTTTGAATAAACAGAATAAAAACAAGCTTGGTTGGGCTCTAAATATTCCGATTTACTATTTGGTAGTTTTACTTTTACCTTGCCCCTAACAAGTGTTGTCCGTACAACTGCTCCATTAGCATATGCCATTACATCAAATTCGGTTCCCAAAACTTCAACATCAAGATGTTTGGTTTTAACAATAAAAGGTTTGTTTTTATCTTTTACCACATTAAAAAATGCCTGCCCTTCAAGTTTGACTAAACGCTGTTTTTTTCCAAAATTACACGAGTAACTAAACTTTGAACCTGAATTTAACCAAACTACAGTTCCGTCGGGTAGGTTTACACAACTTTGTTGACCATTAGGTACTATCAAATCGGCATACATGTCATTTTTTGGACTACTATTTAATAACCAAATCAAGCTTCCAATTGATAATAATATTACAATAGATGCTGCTATTTTTGTGATTATACCAAAACCTGAATTTATTTTTAACAGTTTTCCTTTTTTGGTTATCCTTGATTGAATACCCTTCCAACTCTCCGAAATTTCATCATCAGAGACTAATCCCTTTTTGAAGTTAATTGATTTAATTAGCTTCTTTGCTAATTCTATCTCTCCAATTTTTTCAGGAAAACTTTTAATCCAATCTTCCCAAAGCTCTCTATCGCTATCCTCATTGTATTCTACCCATTTATGGAATACTTCATCAGCAGCAAACTCTTCAGCACTATATTTTAAATATTTACT
>CBDUWQ010000196.1:0-7414 GCA_965370965.1 uncultured Bacteroidales bacterium | reverse complement strand
CCAAAACAATATTTTTGTTGCAAAATCAGGCAATGATAATTACTATGCATTAAAATCAGAATCAGGCATAACAGTAAATTCCGATTATAACACTTATTTTACAACTAACACCAATTTATTTGACTATAACGGAACTGTTGGTAATACAGGACCTATGGGGAGCAACGACATTTCCTTAGACCCTTTATTTGTTAGTTCCGAAGAATATCAGGTTCAATCCACATATGGTTCATACATGGTAGTAGCTAAAGCAACTATTTGGCCACCCGATGTAGCATCGGGCGGAACATGGACAACGTTTGGAAGTGATTCTCCAACACTTAATGCCGGTAATCCGGCTGACGATTTTTCAAAACAACCCGGCGGTACTACCATAAATCAAGGTGCGTATGGTAATACACCTCAAGCTTCTATGGGTTCGGAGCCTCTGCCTATTGAGCTAATTAATTTTAATGCAAATTATACTACAGGTATTGTAAGATTATTTTGGTCAACAGCATCGGAATTAAATAACGATTATTATTCAGTTCAGCGTTCAAAAAATGCATTAAATTTTGAAACAATTGAAATAATAGAAGGCGCAGGCAACTCAAATATTATTATTAATTACGAAACTACTGATAAAACTCCTTATGGTGGAACATCTTATTACAGGCTAAAACAAACCGATTATAATGGAGACTATTCTATTAGCGATATTGTTAGTATTAATGCCGATAGGCATAAAATATTAGATAAATCTTTTAGTTATTATACAGATAAACAGTTTTTGATTATTAGTCCCGCAGATAATTTTAATAATATGAAGCTTATAATTACCGATGTTATGGGTAGAAGAATTTCTTATAAAAATATAAATCATATTGTAGAATCGGAAGAAATTAAGTTTGATATCAGTAATTTTGAACAGGGTTTTTATAGCTTTATTTTGTTTAATGGTAATAATGCAATGAGTGGTAAATTTATTGTTAAGTAAGTTGTGATTTTTGATAAGAAAAACCCTAGATTTTATGATTTAGGACTTTTTTTATGTTGAGTGTGAGAAATAGTAAGGTTAACCGCATAATTTGTTTAATTAAATAATCTAATTACTTTTGACACCTGAAATGAAAACAGGATTAGTAGAGATACCCTTAAAACATACAGCAAAGTATAAACAGGTAATTAAATCTGTTAATTATAAACGTATGCAGTTTTTTATCCTGACACAATAAAGTAAGTATTTTTAAAATATATATTTAATAAGGTCGGGGTTTATCTCTGGCCTTTTTTTTGCACCTAAAATTAAAAGTAATGTTAGTATTAAAATTTGGAGGAACATCGGTTGGCAGCGCGGCTCAAATAAAAGAAGTTGCCGCTTTAATTGATGATGGAAAACAAAAAATTGTTGTATTATCTGCCATGGCGGGTACTACAAATGCGTTAATTGAAATTGCCGAGTATTTGTATAAAAAAAATAATGAAGGTGCAAATGATTGTATTACTAAGCTCGAAAAACTATACTATAATACTGTTGAAGAACTTTTTAATACAGATAAAAATAAACAGGAGGGCAAAGGGTTAGTTAAAAACCATTTTGAACATATTCGCTCTTTTACACGCGATATGTTTACTCTGCACGAGGAGAAAGAAGTTTTAGCACAAGGCGAACTTATTTCTACCGCATTATTGCAATATTATTTAACTGAAAAAGGGACAAAATCATCGCTTGTATCAGCTCTTAGCTTTATGCGTATTGATAAAGCAGGCGAACCCGACGATTTTTACATTAAAGAAAATTTGAATAGAGAGCTAAAAATGTTAGGTAATTTCAATATTGTAATTACTCAAGGTTATATATGTCGAAATGCTTATGGCATGATTGACAATTTACAACGAGGGGGTTCCGACTATTCTGCATCAATAATAGGTGCTACATTAAATGCAACCGAAATTCAGATATGGACAGATATTGATGGTGTACATACCAACGACCCTAGGGTTGTGGAAAAAACACATGCCATTGCTGAACTATCGTTTGACGAGGCAGCTGAGCTTGCCTATTTTGGGGCAAAAATATTGCATCCTACCTGTATAATGCCGGCAAAATTATCGAATATTCCGGTAAGGATAAAAAATACTTTGCAACCAAAAGCAGTAGGAACGTTAATTAAAGCAAGCTCTAACAAGGAGCGTATTAAAGCTATTGCAGCCAAAGACGGAATTACTGCAATAAAAATAAAAAGCGGCAGAATGCTGATGGCTCACGGCTTTTTACGAAAAGTATTTGAAATATTCGAGACATATGAGACTTCAATTGATATGATTACCACATCGGAGGTAGGGGTGTCGGTTTCAATAGATGACGATAAATATTTGAATGAAATTGTTGGCGATTTAAAAAAGTACGGTACTGTTGATGTTGATAAAAACCAAGTAATAATCTGTATTGTGGGTGACCTAATTGCCGAAAACAGCGGAATTGCCGCATCGGTTTTTAATGCTGTAAAAGATGTGCCTGTGCGCATGATATCGTATGGAGGAAGCAACCATAACATATCAATGCTGGTAAAAAACAGATACAAAAAACAAGCACTAATTGCACTAAGTAATAGCCTATTTGGTGATTAATTTTTGTACTGAAATTTAAAAATAGATGTTTAGTGATTTTAGATTAACGATTGATGATTTTAGCTGATGAAACAACATATAAATACTTTTAAAAAATATAAAACACCATTTTTTTGGTACAACATTAATTTGTTGGAGCAAACATTGGATGTTGTAAAAAATGAGTCGGAAAAATATGGTTATAATATTCATTATGCGGTAAAAGCTAATGCTAACACTCCTATTTTAAAAAAAATGGTTGAATATAGTTTAGGTTCCGATTGTGTTAGTGGTAATGAGGTTTTGGCATCGCTAAAAGCGGGATTTAAACCCAATAAAATTGTATTTGCAGGAGTAGGAAAATCGGATGATGAAATAATAGCAGGCTTAAAAAACGATATATTTTGCTTTAACGTAGAGTCAATTCCTGAACTTGAGGTAATTAATGAGATTGCCTTAAAAATGAATAAAACAGCAAGGGTGGCTTTGCGAATTAACCCAAATGTAAATGCATCAACACACCATTATATAACAACAGGTTTGCAAGAGAATAAGTTTGGTATTAATATGTGGGAAATGGACGATGTTTTAGCATTGTTAAAAGGGTTAAAAGCCGTTGAATTAATAGGGTTGCATTTTCATATTGGTTCGCAAATTACCGATTTACAAAACTTTAAAGGGTTATGCATACGCATTAATGAGATACAGGAGTGGTTTTATGCGCATCAAATAATTGTTGACCATATTAATGTAGGCGGTGGTTTAGGTGTTGATTACGAGCATCCTGAAACAAACTCGATACCTGATTTTAAAGCTTATTTTAAAGTTTTTAACGATTTTTTAAAGTTACGTCCTAATCAGGCACTTCATTTTGAGATTGGAAGAGCAATTGTTGGGCAGTGCGGTACGCTAATATCTAAGGTGCTTTATGTAAAAAAAGGTGTACAAACCAGTTTTGCAATTTTAGATGCGGGAATGACAGAGCTTATCCGTCCGGCTCTTTATCAGGCTACCCATAAAATTGAGAATTTAACATCAAAGCTTGATAAGCAAAAATATGATGTGGTTGGACCTATTTGCGAATCGTCGGACTGTTTTGGCAAGGCAATGCTTTTACCCGAAACCAAGCGCAATGATATTATTGCTATTAGGAGTACCGGAGCTTATGGCGAAGTTATGGCAATGGAGTATAATTTAAGAACAAGAGCAAAGGCTTATTATTCAAAATAATTACTTATAAATCCGAATATATAGTTTATTTAGCTTTTTGCCTTAAACAGAGAGTTGCCATCATTAAATTTTCTATTTAACAGCATATCAACCATTTGAACGCCATTCATCATACTGCCATACAGCCCATGTGCAAATTTTGGCTGGTAAAGGTTTTTTATTGGGGTTTTAAATGGCAAACGCTTAGGACCAAATTGTGTAACTATTGATGCCATATCGTATAAACTGCCGGTTGGTGAACCGGAATAACGTGAGAAAGTTGCAGGAGTAGAAATGTTTTTAACAACAATATGTTTGCTCAAATTAGGGATAAAATACTTTTCAGCGATACTAATAAAAAAGTCTCCCCATTTTTCTTTTTCAGCAGTATATTTTTTGTAATCATTTTTTCGCCATTCAAGCCACTTATTTATTCCAAAAGGGGTACATCTAATGGTTATTGTATTTTTTGCACCGGTGGTTAGCGATGGGCATATAACTGCTGCATGAAAACAATCATCAGTAAACGCATTGTCGCCTGCTATAAACCCGTCAAAAAGCTTTTCGGATGTTCCCAGCCCTGTTGAAACAACATTATACGGATAGTCAAGATCCATGCTTGAAAGGTCAATTTTATCATCTAAACCTAAAGCAATATTAATTGATGAGGTTGACATTACAATGTTATTTAACTGCTTTATGTATTTTTTGGGTAGGTTTTTATATCCCACTAGGTTTTGCATTGCAAATATTGGATCAATGGTTGTTATTACCTTACCTGCACTAATAATTTTATTATCTCCTTTTATTTTTACGCCTACGGCTTTTCCATTTTCAATCACAATTTTTTCAACTTCTGAATTCAGTTGTAACTCGCCTCCCCTTTTTTGAAATAGTTTTGCCATGTTTGCCGGAAATTCATCAAAATAACCATATGGGCGAAAACATTTTGTCATTGATGAAAGCATTGCCCCGGTAGCATAAATTGATGAAGCCCTATCGGATGGCACACCTGAAAACGAAGTAAAGGTTTCCATTACTTCTCTTAACTTTGGGTTAGTAATATCAAATTTATTGAGCAAACCCGAATAAGTACGGTTAAGATTTGCAATTACCTTAGGTGCCACAAAAGGTGTAACAATAGTATCTTTTAGTGTTGGTAAAACTTTTAATTTTCTTACCTGCGAAAACATGCTTATTGAATAGCTCATAAACTTATCAATTTTATCGGCATCATCAGGAAATTTGCTTTTAAGATAATTAGTATAATTTTCGGCACCTGCCGGAATTTTATATTCATTTACCTCATCTCCATTAACCACGATACGCCTCATAAAATCATTTTTGTATTTTTTGAGTTTTATTTCAATACCGAGATATTCTATCATTTCAATAATATCGGGAAACAATTGCGTTGTTTCAAATACATATTCTCCTCTTTGGAAAGTAGTTACATAGCCACCCACATAACTATTTTTATCTATAATAAGAGTCTTTTTGTTTTTAGTATTTTTTAGCCACATAAGTGCTGTTGATAAGCCACTTATTCCAGCACCAATAATTATTAAATCATAGTAATTTTTATTAGTAAAGTTTGATTTGATTTTTTCTTTTGATGATTCTATTTTTTCGGTCATTTTCATTTTTTTTAATTTTAATATCCTCAACAAATAAATAATTTGTTTAAAAAATGAATTTAACTAATAATATTCAATTAGCAAGATTGGTGTAAAAAAAAACCTTGATTAAAAAATCAAGGCTCTTTGTATATTTATTTAACTAATTAAATTATTATCCATCATTCATTGATATTAAAAATTCCTCATTGGTGCGTGTTTTAAGTAGTCTATCACGCAAAAACTGCATTGCTTCAACCGAGTTCATATCTCCAAGGTAATTACGTAATACCCAAAGTCGGCTTAACGTGTCTTTATCTAATAATAAATCATCACGGCGCGTGCTCGAAAGGTTAATATCAACAGCTGGGTAAATACGTTTATTTGACAATTTACGGTCAAGTTGCAGCTCCATATTACCGGTGCCTTTAAACTCTTCAAAAATAACCTCATCCATTTTTGATCCTGTTTCGGTAAGAGCAGTAGCAATTATTGTTAGTGAACCACCATGCTCAATATTACGCGCAGCGCCAAAAAAGCGTTTTGGTTTGTGCAGTGCATTGGCATCAACACCACCTGAAAGCACTTTGCCCGAAGCTGGTGAAACAGTATTATATGCCCTTGCCAAACGGGTAATAGAGTCGAGTAGGATAACCACATCGTGCCCACACTCAACCATGCGTTTTGCTTTTTCAAGAACAATTGACGCTACCTTTACGTGTTTATCGGCAGGCTCATCAAAAGTTGATGCAACAACTTCACCGTTAACGCTGCGTGCCATATCAGTAACCTCCTCAGGGCGTTCATCAATTAAAAGTACAATTAAATAAACCTCGGGGTGATTTGCGGCAATTGCATTTGCAATATCTTTAAGCAAAACTGTTTTACCTGTTTTTGGCTGTGATACTATTAACCCGCGCTGTCCTTTTCCAATAGGGGCAAACATATCAATTATTCGAGTTGACGGCGAGCTTTCGGCATGACCTGTTAATTCAAATTTCTCGTCGGGAAACAGAGGAGTTAAATAATCAAAAGGCACCCTGTCGCGTACGCTTTGTGGGTCGCGCCCATTAATTTTTTCAACCTTTATTAAAGGAAAATATTTTTCACTCTCTTTTGGCGGACGAATAGCACCCTTTACAGTATCGCCTGTTTTTAAACCAAACAGTTTAATTTGCGACTGGCTTACATAAATATCATCAGGCGAATTAAGGTAGTTATAATCCGATGATCTTAAAAACCCATAGCCATCTTGCATTAATTCAAGTACGCCCGATGTTGTTATAAGTTTATCAAACTCATATTTAGGTTTATCATCTTTTATATGTTCGGTTTTGCGGTACTGGTCGCTATTTTCTGTTTTGCGGGGTCTTTCATAGCGTTCATGCTTAATTTCCCTATCGCTTTTAGTAATTATTTTATCTGTTGTTGGTTTGCTAATTTTTGATTCAACCACAGGCTTTTCAGTAGGTTCATCAACCTTTTTCCTATCCTCATACGTAGGTATGGTGATAATTTTCTTTTTCTCAATCGGGTTATCCGATTTTATTGATTGAGGTTTATGCCCTTGTATTGGTTCACTACGCTCAATTTTATTTTCACGGTTTACGCTCATAACTTTTTCAGCCTTATAGTCTTTTTTTACAGAGCGGGGTCTTGTCCTTTTTCGTGAAGTATCTTCCGATGATATTTTAGATTCTACTTTAGTGGCAGGTGTATTTTTTACAATATTTTTTGTTTTTGAAGCATCAATGGCTTGCTGGTCTAGAATTTTATAAATCAGATCTTGTTTACGCAAGGTCTCAATTTTTTTTACGTTTAAATTCTTCGCAATCTCTTTTAACTCAAGAACAAGTTTCTTGTTCAGCTCGAGAATGTCATACATAATTTATAAATGATTTTTGTTTTTTTAGATAATGATATTATTATAATATATTGAAAAGTGTTTTTGGAAATAAGAGATGAATGATTATGAGTAGGTTTCTTTTTCTTTTAACCCT
>CBDUWQ010000195.1:0-7417 GCA_965370965.1 uncultured Bacteroidales bacterium | reverse complement strand
GATAATCAGAGTATTAATTGAAGTTGTGATGAATTCTTGCATAATTCAGGCTAAGATGACATATTCAAAACTTGGAATTTCAGATGATAAAGCATTCTTACACTTACCCATTGAAGGAAGAGAAAAATATCTTGAATACCATAGAAGTGAAATATTGAAAAGATAACAAGGCATAACAATGTATAAAAATAATAGCCGAGATAGTAGTATATCCAAGGGTTGTAGCCCGCTTCAACTTCATCGTAAATTGAAAGATTTGAGTTCCGCAATCGGCTACTATTCTTATACTCAACGTTGGTTAAATAATTTTCTTAAAGCCTTAACTATTAAAGCCTAGCACCCTTAAAACTTTTTTCATTACATTATTAATTGTTTCATTTATATCAACAGAAATATTTAACAAATAAATAATGACAATAAATGATATTCCAACTATTGAACTGCGAATAGCTATATCCAATAAATAATTATCTTGTATCCAAATAAATTGATTAACAAATAGTAATAAAAAAGAGATAAGAGCTACCATAATAAACTTTATGTTGTAAGGAAAAAGTCTAAATAATAAATATACAGTAATTACTTTTGAAATATTAAACAATAGCTTGGCTATTAAAGTTGCTATTGCTGCGCCTATTATTCCATATTTTGGAATTAACAATGCATTTCCAATAATTATTGCAGCTACATAGAATACCATTAAATAAGTTTGTAATTTGTATTGTTTCGAAAAACTTATTATCTGACCCGAAGTACCAACAAGCATATCTGATAAAAAAGCTATCCCTATAAAAACTATTACTAATCTACCTGTAGCATAGTTCTCTGATAGTAAGATAAAAATATTATCAAGATTAATGAATATGCCTAAAAATAACAAGGCTCCTATTGCAAACTGAGTAATAGTACTTTTTTCATAAACACTTTTAATACTAACTATATCATTATTTTTTGAAGATTCAGCAATTACGGCAGAGGTTATTCTTAATAAAGATCTAGATGGGATACTAATTATCATACCAAAATAAAATGCTATGGCATAAACTCCTGTTTCAGAAAGACCCAAAATAGATTCAATCATTATTTTATCTATATTAACAGCAATAATACCGGTAGTACCAGAAAGTAAACCGAAAATTCCTACAGAAATCATAGTGTTTCTAAGCTCTTTAGTAACAAAACCAAGTTGTGGTTTTAAAACAAGATGTTTTTCTTTAACAATAAGAAAAAGAAAAATAATGGAAGGTAGGCTGAATGCAATAACATATAGTAAGATAAAAGTATTTAGTTTAAAATAATCTAAAACCATCAAAGCCACTACAAGCAATATGGCTGAACGCAAAACTATCTCTCGCAAAAAAATACCTCGTACCGATTGATAATTTACTTTATAATAATTATCGAAAAGATTAAGAAACCGATAAAAAAATACCAATGGCAGTAAATAAAGCAAATAGCTTAGGAACAGGTCATCAGGTTGCCTAGTTTTATGCAAGATATATTTAATAATAAAAATTACTATAAACGAGAGCAATATGCCTATTATTCCAACCCAAAAAGCAATAAACATAAATCCATTATGGTTATTTGCTTTATTTCTAAAATATGGGAACATTCGTGAATTTACTGTGCCAAAACCCAAACTGGCAAATTGTGTAATTATAACCGTATAAGAAATTAAAACACTTATTAAGCCAACTACTTCAGTTTGTAGTTTTGGCAGCAATATTGCAGTATTAATAAATCCAATAAATACTGCAATGTAGGTTATAATGGAACCCTGAATACTTTGTTTTTTAATTATGCCCACAAATAATAGTTTTTCTACTCATCTAATTTTGGAATAAACTTTTTATTTAGTTTCATCCACAAGTTTTTAGGTATTGAATGTTGTTTATATTTAATAAAATTTCTTAGTACCGGAAAAATTATTTTATACCTTGCTTCTCTATAATTATTATTAAATGACACTATGAGTTTATTCTTTACTTTTATTTCATGTAGTTTGTCATAATTTGGATTGAAATATTTAAAGTCTTTGCCCTTAAACAGTCTAAAAAAAATAAACATTAAAGCTGCTTTTTTATCTTTTGGTGGCAATTCTTGCTCAATCATTTCAAATAATTCATCATGCGTTTTTGGAATATAATTTGAACCTAAATTCATATACATGCTAGATCCTAATAAAATTGATGGTTTTCCCCAAAACACTGCTTCTATTCCCATGCTTGAACCAAAACTAACTGCTTTGTCACATTTTTTTAACAATTCATAAGAACTAATTTTTGACTCAGGAGCAATAATTGTTATATTTTTATATGAATTTAAATTATATAACTCCGATAAATAGTTATACCTTAAACCTCCAAGATTTGGATGAATTCTTAAATAAAAATGGAAATCCTTTTCAAGAAAATTTTCAAGCATTCTCTCTATTGTGTACACCTTAGAATGACTTAACTTAAACTCCCATTCAAATCCTAAACTTGCCATTTCATCATCCGATGAATTATAAATAACAATGTTTTTCTTTTTGCTATCCCAGTTCTTAGGTAATAGCCCTAATTTTTGCCCTTTAACAAAAGATTTGTGGGTAGTAAAAACTCCTTTAGATTGTTTTAAGTAAAACTCTGAACTAACACGTATCTTTTCATCTTCGAGCAGTTTTGAGTTATTCCATGTATCCTTAATAAATTGTGTGTTAAACGTAATATCTTGAGGCAAACAGTTTTTAAATACTATTTTCTTACAAATTCTATTATTCACTATTCCCGTATGTTCTAACACATTGCAATTAATTTTTTTTTGCTGACAAACACGAAGAACCGGTCGTCTTGAATGTATTCTTGCATTAAAAACATTAACTAAGTCAGGTTGTATTTTATCCAATGCTTCAGAAATAAAATCTGTAACATAAGCCCCAGTATCAAGATACCTATTAAAGAAGGTTTTGAATTCTGAGGTGATTTTTGGAATGTGATTTCTTGTTAATTGAATATATGCAGACAGAGCAGCATAGCCAACATCAACACCTTTATATTCTAATTTCTTTATTTCATTAACATTATTATATTGCCAATCTAATTTATATGGTTTCTTTAAACTTAAAAAATCACTAATTGAGTAAGTTTTTATCTTTTTGCTTAATAAAGAAAGATCGTGTTTTCTAAAATACTTACATGATGCACAAGCAATTTTGGATCGAAGTGGGTTGTCTAAGCAGCCATCAATTAATTCCCCATTACAGCCAATAAAAAATATTTCATTTCCCTTTTGAATTTCAGTTTCAATCTCTTCAATCATTCTCACCACTCTCGGATTATAAACCATGAATGGTTTGTAAAATAAAACTTTCATTATTTAATTATTCTATAAAAGTACGTCTCTCATTTATATATTAAAACACAAATTCTAAAACTTTCTTAATCACAAAGTCCTGTTCTTTCTCAGATAAAGTAGGAAACATAGGAAGACTTAAAGCCTTTTCATAATAAGCTTCAGCAATAGGAAAATCACCTTTCTTCCATCCTAATTTTTTATAATAAGAATTTAGATGAACTGGTACATAATGCACTTGAGCAAATATTTTATTCTCTCGTAAATAGTCATAAAGCCCCTTTCTGTCATCTACTTGTATAACATAAAGGTGATAAGCATGATATACATTATCAGCAACAAATGGAGTTTTTATCGCATCTATATTTTTAAATGCTTCACTATACTTTATTGCAACTCTGTTTCTTAATACAACCCCATCTTTAGCTCTATTAAGTTGAGATACTCCCAAGGCACAGTTTATATCAGACAAACGGTAGTTATATCCTAAATCTTGCATCTCATAATACCAGCCTCCATGGTTCTCTTCCAAATCATCAGGGTTCTTGGTTATACCGTGCGAACTAAGAAGTTTTAGTTTTTTATACAACTCCTCATCATTGGTTGTTACCATTCCACCTTCTCCTGTAGCAATATGCTTTACCGGATGAAATGAAAAAATATGCATATCAGCATAAGCTCCATTACCACACTTTTGTTTTTTACCTTTTAAATCAACAAAATGACCGCCCGGAGCATGACAAGCATCTTCCAATATCCAAAGTCCATGCTTATCAGCTATTCTGCGTAACCTTTCAACATCTACAGGATAACCGGCAAAATCAACAGGCACAATTCCTTTGTATGTTCCTTTCGGAGCAAACTCTAATTTTTCTTCTAACTTGTCTAAATCAATAGTATAAGTGTCAGGGTCAATATCTATAAAGTCAATTTCTCCTCTTGCATAAAGAGTAGCATTGGCACTAGCAACAAAAGTAATAGGCGTGGTTATAATTTTATCTCCCGGCTTTACACCTAAAGCTAAATTACATAAATGTAATGCATCAGTTCCGTTAGTAACTGCTACAGCATATTTGGCATCAACATATTTGGCAAACCTGCTTTCAAACTCCTTAACCATTGGCCCTTGAGTTAAAAAATCAGACTTCAAAGTTTTCACTACCAAGTCAATATCTTCTTGTGTTATATTTTGTCGTCCGTAACCTATGTTCATTATATGCTTGAATCTACATGTTCTTTTATTAATTGCTTTATACTCTCAACCGTTTCCCACTTATTATTATCTCCCGAATTATACGAAAATCCGGAAGGAACTTTTTTGGCATTTTTCTTTAAAATAAATTCATCTAAATTAAATATCGGTTGCGATGGTAATATTACATAATAAGTACCTAAATCATATGTAAAAAATGAATCTGATGAGGTAATCATTTCCTCATGCAATTTCTCACCCGAACGAATACCTACTATTTTCTTTTCGCAATCAGGGCATATTGCCTCAGCAATATCTAATATTTTATACGATGGTATTTTTGGAACAAAGATTTCTCCTCCCCATGAATTTTCTATCGCATGAAAAACCATATCAACACCACCGTCAAGAGATATATTAAAACGTGTCATACTAGTATCTGTAATTGGCAAAACACCTTCTTTACGTTTATTCAAAAAGAAAGGCATTACAGAACCATTTGAGCCCATTACATTACCATAACGAACTACTGAAAAACGGATATCACGTTTTCCTTTAATATTATTTGCTGCTATAAATAATTTATCAGATACTAACTTTGTGGCTCCATATAAATTTATTGGTGCTGCTGCTTTATCGGTCGATAATGCAACAACATCTTTTACATTATTTACAAAACAAGCTTCAATTACATTTTCAGCTCCAATAATATTGGTCTTAACAGCCTCCATAGGATTATACTCAGCCAAATGAACATGTTTCATTGCCGCTGCATGAATTACAATATCAATCCCTTCCATAGCTCTAGTAAGGCGTTCTCTATCTCTTACATCGCCAATAAAAAATCTTATTGAAGGGTATTTTTCATGCGGATATTCTTGATCCATCAAAAACTGCTTCTGTTCATCACGCGAGTATATGACCAACCGTTCTATATTTGGCCATTTTTTATAAATACGTTTTGTAAGCTGTTTACCTAATGAGCCTGTACCTCCTGTTATTAATATTGCTTTATTATTTAAGTCCATTTTCAATTTATTTATCGAATTGGTGTTTTTTTTATCTAAAATATCATATTATCTATTTTTACAAAGATAGTCTTGATAATCAAAATTATCCAAAATAGGCACTCAATTTTTATTAAACTATCTCATCCAAATACTTTCCAATTTTCCTTGTTTGGTTTTCAACCGAGTACTCTTTAATATCAACATTGCTTACAACTACATTTTTACCTTTTACAAAAAGTTCATACTTAGCTTTTATATACTCTTTTATTGATGAGTGGTCGTTGTAACCAAAATACTCACCGGTATTGGTTTGTGTTATAATGTTTTGTACGTCGCTTTTGTCGGTTCCAAGTGTTAATATTGGTCTTTTTGAACGCATTAGCTCAAACAATTTACCGGGAATACGGCCTCGGGCATTTTCAGCTTTATTAATTAGCAATAGTAGTATTTGCGAATTTATGGTATGTTCAAGTGCGGCTTGCCTTTTTATTGTTCCTAAAAAGTTAAGGTTATTGGTAAGCTTTAACGCATCAATTGTTTTATTTATTGAATAATCAACAAAACCTGCAAGTTTAATCTCAAGATTATCACCAAATCCCTGAATCTCATCTTTAAGCTCGGCAAGAATTTTTAGTAGGGTATATGGATGCCTGTCGAAACCCAGCAGACCCGCATGGTAGATAGAGAATTTAGAATCTAAATTTTTATTAAGTGCTTTAAAATCATCTTCATCATAACCCCAAAAAATAACATCAACATTTTTTGCTCCTATTTGCTCCAATTCGTTTTTCCAAGTAGGACTGGCAATGGTAAATTTTTTTGCAGTTTTAAAAGTCTCCTGCTCTAATTTATGATGCTTTTTATCGGCCCATTTTGTGAGTTTTAAAAGTTTATAGTAATCAACCTGTGTCCAAGGGTCTTGAAAATCGGCAAGCCATGGAATATTAAATTTTTTACTAAGCCTGCAGGCTATTACAGTATTGGTATGTGGTGGTCCGTCTGTTAAAATAGCATCAACAGGGTTTACCAACAGGTATTTTGATAAATAATTAACCGACGGGCGAATCCATAAAGCCCTTGCATCGGGTATAAAAAAGTTACCACGTATCCAAATAGAGAGATTGTTAATAAATTTCCGCTTTCCGTCGCGTGCATGAATAGGGTTATTCATGGCTTCGTCCTTTTTTTTGCCCGAAAATAATTTATATAACCTAAAGGGTTCAAATATCCTTTTTCTCAGCACAGTAACCCCTTGGGGTACTTGTTTAATATTGTCTTCGTCAAAATATGGGTAATCGGCGTTCTTAGCTGTATATATAATCGGCTCCCAGCCAAAACCCCTTAAATATTTGGCAAATTTTAGGCATCGGTTAACACCAATTCCTCCACTTGGAGGCCAATAATATGTTACTATAAGGACTCTTTTCATCTGTTTATAATTTATTTTCAATTGTCGAGCCCACCTTAAGTAAACCTGACTTATTCGGGCAGGTGGAACTCCCAAATAAAAAATAACCATGTATTACACCTTACCTCTAATATCGTTAATCTGTAATGTAAAAATTTTGATTAACGATGTCCGATTTTTGATTTCAATAATCATCCGTTTCCAACAAATTGGAATAGACTGTGTGCCTGCCTAAACCATTGGGGCAGGTGCTATACTTGCCTAATAATTAGATGTTTTATGATTAAGATTTACTCACTTAAAAGAGCACAAAGAACGCAAAGATTTTTCTTAATTAGGCTGAGTAATAGCTTTAATCGTGCTCCGTTAAAATAGAATTATACCTATCTACGTTTTGCAAAACCATAATAGCACTGTCAACAACAGGGTCTTCGGCAATCATAGCCTTTGCCCTGCCTGTTTGATAATAAT
>CBDUWQ010000194.1:0-7431 GCA_965370965.1 uncultured Bacteroidales bacterium | reverse complement strand
AATTGACATGACTTGGTATGTGTGTAAAGATTATAACCATGTAAAAGTACATTCGAGGCATAAGCACTTTGATAATTTATTTGCAGCATTCAGGGATCCACAAGATGCATATGCATTAACTTTATTTTGTAATGGTTATAGCCAAGAGGATATAATAAAAATAGGTACTCTTAAAAATCTTAAATCCCTAAAGCTTATCAATTACAATTTAAATTATTTTCCACAAGAGTTAGCAGCCTTAAATTTATATGAATTAACTATTATACCTAAAGACACAACACATATCAGTTTTAATTATGGGTTGTCTAAAGATACAATACTGCGAAAACTAACAGGTAAGTTTTACGGTAGTTTTCCTGTGCATATTTTAGCATTAAAAGAGTTGATTTATCTTGATATAAGCGATAGCTACCTTTCAGTATTTCCTGATTTAAGCTCTTTGCAAAATTTGGAGGTTTTAATAGCAAACAATAACAATGTAAGCACATTAAACGGTGTGGGGTTAAATGAATTGCCAAAGCTGAAAGAGCTAAATTTGAGTGGCAATAAAAAACTTGATAAATTTGGGGAAGTTTTAAACTGTACAAACCTTGAATTTTTAACCATTAACAGAAACAAAATAACTGCTATTCCTGATTCCATAGAGAACCTGACAAAATTAAAAAGGCTGAGTATATCAAATAGTTTGGTTAATATATCAGACAGTATTGGTAAGTTAAGCGATATGAGATACCTTAATTTTGGAGGAAACACAAAATTAACTTACCTGCCAGCCACCATTGTTAATATGAAAAAACTTGTTCATTTAAGCATTATCCGTACTCAAATAAAACAACTACCTGAGGGTATATCGGAATTACCACTTAAAGAAGTTATGATTAAAAACCAAGATTTTGAAATAAATAGAGATTACAAATTGCTTAAAAAAAGGCTTAAGCAGGGCTTTAAGGAGTAATGATGCCTAATTGTTTAAACAGGGATATTTAATCATTTTCCGTTACTAAAAAATTTTTAAAAAAAACAAGTATGATGCAATTTTGTGCATCATATATGAAAATATGCAGCTTTTTACATATGTGGCATTTATTTTGCTATATTTATCAGCTTAAAACATTTATTATGCATAATTATAAGAGTTTAAGTTTTGCTGAAATTATTCCTGATGTAGTTTCAAAGTATGCCCAAAACAATGCTTTGGGTTTTTTTGATGAACAACCGCTAACCTATGCCCAAATGGGTAAACGTATTAATGCTGTAATGGCATTACTTGAGTTGTTAGAGGTTAAACCCGGAGACAGGGTTGTTATTCTTAGTCAGAATATGCCAAATTGGGGTGTTGCTTATTTTGCCATGTTAAGCATGGGAGTTGTAGCGGTACCGGTTTTACCCGATTTTAATTCGCACGAGCTTCAAAATGTATTGGAACATTCACAGGCCAAGGCAATTTTTATTTCCGAAAACCTTAAATATAAGCTCGATGATTTAGAATTAAATTTTATCGACAATATAGTAAGCATTGAAGACTTTATTATTATTGATGGAAAAGGTAAGGATGTAGTTTTTGATGAACAAGCTCAATACAAAGGTTCTTATGCACCTGATGAAAACGAAATGGCTATACTGCTTTACACATCGGGTACAACAGGCAACTCAAAAGGGGTAATGCTTTCACAGAAAAATGTTATTTTAAATGCTATGCAATCGGGCAAGGTGCAGCAGATTGAAGATAATTACAGGTTTCTTTCTGTTTTACCATTGGCACATACATACGAAAATACAATTGGACTTATTTTGCCAATTATATATGGAGCAGGTGTAACATATTTGCGCAAACCGCCAACAGCAAGTGTATTGCTTCCGGCAATGAAAAAAGTAAAGCCCGATTTTATGCTTACCGTGCCCATGATAATCGAGAAGGTGTATAAAAACAGTATTCTTGCAAAAATACAGGCAAAATCAATTACTAAATTTTTACATAAATTTAAGCCTACCCGTAAATTGCTTTACGGTATTGCCGGAAAAAAGCTGTACGAAACTTTTGGAGGCAATTTAAAGTTTTTTGGTATTGGTGGAGCAAAGTTAGATGGTGTGGTTGAGCAGTTTTTGCGCGATGCAAAATTTCCGTATGCAATAGGTTACGGACTTACCGAAACAAGTCCGTTATTGGCCGGAGCAAATCCGTCAGAAACAAAATGGCAGGCTATTGGACCTAAAGTTGTACAGTGCGAAGTGATAATTAATAATCCTGACCCTGTTACAGGCGAAGGCGAGATATGGGCAAAAGGACCTAATATTATGTTGGGTTATTATAAAAATGAAGCCCAAACAAAAGAGGTAATGACTGAAGATGGATGGTTTAAAACCGGCGATTTGGGAGTATTTGACAAAGATGGCTGGCTTAGCCATAAAGGGCGGCTAAAAAATATGATAGTTGGTGCCAATGGCGAAAATATTTATCCTGAGGAGATAGAGTCTATTATTAATAACTTTGAATATGTGGTTGAGTCCATAGTGGTTGAGAAAAAGGGTAAACTGGTTGCTATGGTGCACTTTAACCGTGAAGAGATGGAGCAGAAGATAAGAGCAATGAAAAGTGATATTTCACATATTATTGATGAGAAGATAGAGGGCATTACCAAAAAAGTTGATGATACAATTGAGGATCTTGCTGCAGAGCTTCAGCTTTATATAAACTCAAGAGTAAATAAATACTCACGAATACAGATGCTTGTTGTGCACAACGACCCTTTTCAAAAAACTGCAACAAAAAAAATTAAAAGGTATTTGTATTATTAAAGATATTTATCCTAATTTAATTGTTAATAGCCCTAAAGGTGTGTCATTTAACCTTTAGGGTTATTGCTATTTAGCCCCTTGCAAAGCCTATTTATATGGTAGCTTTTAGTAAACCCTTAGTTGTTTACCAAGGTAATTTTAAATACACTACTCAAATTTTCGGTAAGAATAAATCCATGCTTATTATCAACAAACCGCACTCCAATTATATGGTTGTAATGTAGTACAGGCTCGCCTTTATCAGATAGATAAAAGTCAGTTTTAGGGTCAAATATTTTCCAGTTGTCGGTAATTAATGCGGGGTTTTGCATTATGGTTTTATCAATATGCCATTGCGAAGCAAAAAGCTCATCGCCAACAAAAAACACATCGGTTTCGGTTGCAAACACATCGTTAATGGCATGTTCAATTAATACTATTTTCCAATTTTCGCCTGCATCAACCGATGAAAAAATACATCCCTGATTTGCAGCCTGTCCGCGCCCAATGGTAATTAAATGATTGTTATCTAAAGCTATAACTTTTTTTATTGCTAGGGTTCCGGAATAATAGGTTCCAAAAACTCCGGCTATTTTGCCATACCAGCTCACTCCCTTATCAGTAGTTTTCGACAAAAATATTTGGGTATTGTTTTTGCCTATAATATAACCTACCGATTCGTTTATCATTAAAATTTGCTCAAGATTGCCCAAATACGAGTATAAAGTATCCCATGTATTTCCACCATTTTTTGACCTAACAGCGTATGATTCTGCATTATTTCCTAAATAGGTTGTGGCATAAATATCATTTTCCGAAAGCCAATAAAAACTACTGGGATAAGTCTCTTTTACAGGAAAATCAAATATATTCCAAGCTGCTCCATTTATTTTAAATGTTGAATTAGCTTGGTCGGCACAAAACCCAATGTTTTTATTGTAAAAATATAATTTATTTAAATTTGTGGCTCTTATAATGGTTGAGTCTGTCCATGTTTTACCACCATTGTGAGTATTTAGTATGCTACCGGTATTTGTTGTTATTAATCCGTTATTTGTGTCAAAAAACCAAAATGAGGCAAACCGGGGAGCATCAAATTTTGGTGCAATGCTCACAAATTTATTATCGGTGTTAACTGTTGGTTCTCCAGTTTTTTTATTACATGATATAACCAAAAACAGACCGATAAATAATATGAAAAAGTACTTCACAATAATAAATAATTATTTTTTGAAACCTTCAATCGCTAATCCTAATTACTGTTTACAGATGTATGATTAACGATTGAAGATTTTAGATTTACAGGTAAAATATATGTTAAAATTAATCTAATTTAGGTATGCGCCCCGGTGTATATGGAGCATTTAAGTCATCCATTGTTTTTCTGATTTCAGGCAGCTTAGTATTTGCAATTTGTGTTATTTGCTCTAATAATGGTGGATATTTTTCCTTTAAAATGGTAAATGACATTTTTGAGGTTTCGGTAATATCCGATGTGCTTTCAATTTGTGCATAAACAATTGAATTTAGTCTTCGGTATAATGATAGTTCAGCCGGAGGCACCTCTTCAAAACTGGCTTTTGGTCGTGAGCCTTTAAATGCAAAAGCAATATCATCCAACTCTTTTTCAACAGCAATAATTTGTTCCATTAATTCAACATGTCCGTTGGTTAGCGTTAGTGCGGTCTGTTTTATTGCCATAACCTCTTGTTTTAAATCTTTAGTGGCTGTAATTGCACCAATCATGCTTTTGGCAAATTTTGATACCTCTTTTTGAAAGTTAACCATCTCATTGCGGTTGCTTGCCGGAAGGGTAGCGTTGTTTAACGGTTTAACTACGAGTTTTTTAGGACCTACTAAAAGACTTGCTTCGCCATTTTTAACTATGTTAATTTTTACCGTATAGGTTCCGGGTAACACAAATATTCCTCCTCTGGTTTTCTTAAAAGGGTCAAATTTATCCTCTTTAATTCTGTATTCGGGTTGGTTATATTTTAAATCCCAATTAAACCTTTTAATACCTTTGGTAGGTTTTTTTATAAAAGTACGTATTACATCATTGTCGCTGTCGGTAATTGTAACAAGCAAATAAGGTGGCACTTCCCTATCTTCATCTGCAAGCTCTTTGGGGGTTAGTTGAGGAATTGGTTTGCCGGCTGTAAACAACTCTTTCTCTTTTTTATGGCGTATCTGTTTTTTTGTTTTAGGCGTATCTTTTAAATATAATGAAAATGTGGCTCCAAATTCAGGGTTTTTTGCTCCAAAGTAGGTAGCTCCCTGTCCATATATTTTACCGGTTCTCATAAAAAGCAATGCATCGGTTACAGGAAAAAGGTGTGCAGGCTTTTCTACCAACTCCTTACTTAATGTGCGTAATGGCGAGTAATCGTCTAAAACATAAAAGCCACGGCCAAATGTAGCCAAAACCATATCACATTCGTCTTTTTGAATAGCAATATCGCGTACAGCAATAGTAGGGATGCCTGATTTTAGTTGAACCCAACTATCACCTTCGTTAATGGTAAAGAAAATACCGAATTCGGTACCAATAAATAGTAGTTTTGGGTTTTCAAAATCTTGCTCAATGGTGTGTACTGTACCATTTGCGGGTAAATTTGATGCAATAGATTTCCATGTTTTCCCCTTGTCCGTACTTTTTAATAAATAGGGTTTAAAGTCGTCATTTTTTAAATTGTTAAATGATGCATATACAGTATTCTCGTCAAATTGCGAAGTGTAAATATCGCTTACATAAGTGTTTTTCGGTACACCGGGAAAACTACTTATCTTACGCCAATTATTATCGGTATTATCTAAAACCTGAATTAAACCATCATCGGTTCCAATATAAATAAGACCTTCTTTTATGGGTGATTCGCTCATTGAAACTATTGTACCGTACTGCGATGTTGAAACATCTTTTTCTACAGCATCGGTACTCCAGTATTTACCCATTACCGGCCATGTGTTTCTATCAATTTGTGCGGTTAAATCATTTGAAATTACCTGCCATGTATTACCCCTGTTGTTGCTACAAAACACTTTATTTGCTGCCATATAAAGTCGGGTAGGCGAGTGGGGGCTTATTATCAATGGAGCATCCCAGTTCCACCTGTAAGTAAGTTCATCTTTACGTGGACGAGGTTTAATGCTTATTTTTTCACCATTTCTTTTATCGTAGCGCACAACATTTCCATATTGCCATTCTGAGTAAACAATATTGGGGTTTGTAGGGTCAACCTGCGACCAAAAGCCATCGCCAAAAACAGTTACATACCATTCGCCGCTTGTTACTCCAAACCGGCTTGTGTTTTGCGAAGGGCCACCCAATGTTGCATTATCTTGGGTACCACCGTAAATGTTGTAAAAAGGTTTATGGTTATCAACTGAAACCCTGTAAAATTGAGTAACCGGTAAATTTGAAACCTGACGCCAGTTTTCGCCATTATCGTAGGTTATGTAAACACCACCATCGCCACCAATAATAAAATGTTTGTTATCGGTAGGGTTTATCCAAAGCGCATGGTCATCAACATGCCTACTTTTGAGACCTAGTTTTTCCCAGTTTTTTCCACCATCATTGGTAACATGACTAACGGTTTCTACCGAGTAAACCTTATCAAATGCCACAGGGTCGCAATAAATTTCGTTATAGTACTGTCCACTTGCTGTGTGTTTGCTCATTTTACTCCACGATTCGCCACGGTCTGATGAGCGGAAAAAACCACCTTTACCATTGGCAGCCTCAATAATTGCGTATATAACATCGGGGTTTTGTGGTGAAATGGCTATTCCAATTCCGCCCATATGTTCTTTTGGTAGTCCTTTGGTAAGTTTTTTCCATGTTTTGCCCCCATCATCCGATTTATGTATTGCTGATTCGGGTCCGCCTCCAATTTTTGTGTGTACGTGCCTGCGACGCTGTTCGCTTGTGGCGTATAAAATATCGGGGTTTTGTGCGTTGCAAATAATATTGTTGATGCCTGTATTTTCACTAATGTCAAGAATTTTATTCCATGTTTTTCCTTTGTCGGTGGTTTTGTACAATCCACGGTCGCCTCCAGATGCCCATACCGAGCCTTCGGCAGCTACATACACTACGTTTGAGTTTCGTGGGTCAATTAAAATCATACCAATTTGGCGCGACTCTTTTAAACCCATGTTTTTCCACGATTTTCCACCATCAACAGTAAGGTAAATGCCATCGCCATAGCCAAGTGCCCTTTGGTGGTTGTTTTCGCCGGTACCTGCCCAAACCACATTGGTGTTTTTTTTGTCAATTGCAAGGCAACCTATCGAGTAGGCTCCGTAACTGTCAAATACAGGTTTAAAAGTAATACCGTTATTATTGGTCTTCCATATATTTCCACTTGCTGCTGCCACATAAAATTCAGAGAAATTATTGGGGTTTACTGCAAAATCGGCAATTCGTCCTGACGTAAAAGCCGGTCCAATACTGCGGAATTTTAACCCCAACACTATGCTGCTGTTTATTAGAGTATCGGTTTGCTCTGTTTTAGTTTTTTCTTTTGCATTTAGCCCACCTTAAACAGACCATTGAAGCCGTGCAGTAGTAGGCCAGCATAAGCGATAGCGGTGCGGGCAAAACCATCAATAACACGCCGGAAACAGCAGAGCTTTATTCCGGCCTACATC
>CBDUWQ010000193.1:0-7476 GCA_965370965.1 uncultured Bacteroidales bacterium | reverse complement strand
ATCCATGCGGCATCGTCAGGGCAATAAGCTCCTCAATTTACCTAACCTACTAATTTTTTTTAAGAAAAATGAAAGTGGAATTGTGAAAGTTATCAGGATTTTACATCAAAATATGGATATTGAAAATTGACTTTATGAAAATGATTGAATCAATATCTATTCCTAATAATATATACATAAAGCTGACTCCCCCCCTACTTATCCAGCTCACCCGATTTCAGTTTCTTCCAATAAATATCCAAATCATTTTTAATTTCAGGAGCCAAAATAAACAATCCTAATATATTTGGCAGTGCCATTGCAAGTATCATCATATCTGAAAACTCCATAACGGTTAATATATCGGTAGAGGCACCAACAATAACAAATGCAAGAAACGAAAACTGAAAAACAAGGTTAGTTACTTTTCTTGAGCCAAGATATTTTTCGCCAAATTCGCCAAAAAGATAATCGAATCCTTTTAACCCGTAATACGACCACGATACAATAGTTGAAAAAGCAAACAGAGTAACGGCTACAAGCAGTACGTAAGGAAACCATGAAATTGTTGATTCAAAAGCAGCCGAAGTCAATTGCACCCCTGCAAGCCCTGCAGTATTTTCGGCAAAACCCGTAAAAATAAGCACCAAGGCAGTCATTGTACAAATAATAACAGTATCAACAAATGGTTCAATTGATGCTACAATACCCTCACTAACAGGCTCTTGGTTTTTTGATGCCGAATGGGCAATTGCAGCACTCCCCATACCAGCCTCGTTTGAAAATGCCCCCCTTTGAATACCATAAATCATAACGCCAATTATGCCTCCCTTAATTGCATCGGGTGCAAACGCATTTGTAATAATTAAATTTAAGGCATGACCGGTATTTTCAATATTCATTACAATAATAATAAGCGCTGCCAAAATATAAATACCTGCCATTAGGGGAACAATTTTTTCGGTAACTTTACCTATACTTTTAATACCCCCAATAATAACAACACCCACAACAACTGCCAAAAACACACCATAAATTGCACCATAATGCTGAATGCCAGGAAAGAAAAATACCAATTGATTAAAAGCCTGATTTGCCTGTAACATATTTCCACCACCAATAGAGCCACCAATTACAGTAAGTGCAAAAAGAAAAGCAAGAAAAATTCCAAGTTTGCCCATGCCTTTGCCCTTTTTCATTAAGCCATATTTTAAATAGTACATTGGGCCTCCTGAAATAGTTCCATCTTTCCCAATTTTACGGTATTTTATGCCAAGCGTACATTCAGCAAATTTTAATGACATGCCAAGCAGTCCTGCAACTATCATCCAAAAAGTTGCGCCGGGTCCACCAATACCAATAGCAAGTGCCACACCTGCTATATTGCCCATACCAACAGTAGCCGATAGTGCCGTGGTAACACTCTGAAAAGGAGTAACCTCACCTTTGGAGTCTTTTTTTGCATATTTACCCTTTAATATATCAATGGCATGCTTAACACCCCGCAAGCCTATAAATTTTAGGTAAACAGTAAAAAATATACCACCCGCAAAAAGCCACAAAACAATAAACCTTAATGGTGCTTTAACAGACTTACCTGCCTCATCATAAACAGGTTTACCGGTTTTATCATAAACTTGGTCGTCATATATTCCAATTAATGAAAATGGGTCAACAAAAAGTATTTTTTCCAAACCTTTTACCAAGGGCGTAAATGCTTTGTCAATTTTTTGGCTAACTGTTAGTTCTTTTTCAATCTTTTTAACTTGCTCCTGCTGTTCGGCAAACAGTACTAATACTAATGCTATAAAAAAGACACTTAATATAATTTTTTTAAAAAAAATATTCATAACTATTTGTTTTGTTCTTTATATTTAAAATATAGTAACTAATCAGTGTAAGCAAAGTCTTTAAAATTAAGGAGTAATGTAATTTTTTGTGATGCCTGTCTGCCAATTCCAGGCAGGCTGTGATACTGTTTTCTTGTGATGCAGTAGTTTTTTTACTGCAACACTGCAACACAATTTCATCAGAATATCAATAAGTTACATGACTTTATATTTATTTTCTAACACTGATTAATAACAAAATATATTTAGTGAGTAATATTGACTTCTATAATAGAATAAACAAATATGTTTAGGTTTTACAAGCCTGTATTATATGCTCGGCATAACCGGCACCCGCTTCGCAATAAATATTAAAAACAATTTCAACACCCGCCTGATTTAACTCTTCCATTTCATCATCATACCTTGATAGTGCTGCAATTTTAACACTGTCAAACTTATTGCCTATTTGTTTAATTACCTCCATTTGTGCTGCATGTTTTGATGTGGCCATAATAATAATCCTTAATTTTGATGATGGTTGAATACGCTGCCAAAACTCAACATCATCAGCATCGCCATGTATAACATTTCGCTCCTGTAACAAATGATCTTTAACAGTTTTTAATTTATGATCGATGCCCAATAACTTATAATTATATTTGTTTTGCATAACATCAAAAACCGATGTTCCGGTACGACCCATACCAAGAACAACCACCTCTGCATCACCAAGTTCAATGGGTTCATCTTCGGTTAGTCGTATTTTAGTTTCAAAACGCATCAATAAGTTTTGCAAGCCAACAAATATTTTTTGGGCAGCAATATTAAGTGGCGATGCAATAATAAAAGTAAATGACAAGGCAAGTGCAAAAATTACCATCCATTCCGAGTTTATCCATCCGCTTGTTACTCCGGCGGCTCCAACTATCAATCCAAATTCGCTGTAATTTGCCAAATTAAATGATGTTAGGGTTGCTGTACGAGCTCTGAGCCGGAATCTGGTAAACAGTAAAAAAAACAGTATTATTTTTAACGGAAGTAATAACGTAAACATAACAGAAATACCCAAGGTGTCAAGGCTTGGCAACCCCAATAAGCCTATGGTTAAAAAAAAGCCCACCAAAAATAAATCTTTAAAGCTTAGTATGGCATTGCTAATCTCTTTTGCTTTTTTATGGTTTGACAATAACACTCCAAATACCAAAGCGCCTAAATCAGGCTTTAACCCAACAGAGCTAAATAAATATGCACCTCCTAATGGAATTAACACACCCAACATAACTAATAATTCGCCATGACCTGTCCTGTTTATTATTGCAGACACAGGATTACATTTAATTAAAAAAGGCAAAACTAACAAGCCTAACAATGCAAATGCCCATGGCGACGGTACTTTACCCGAAGAAAAGGTTAAGAATATTACAGCAAATATATCTTGAACAATTAAAATACCAATGGCTATCTGTCCGTGCATTGACGACATTGAGCCACTCTCTTCTAATATTTTAACGGCAAATATGGTACTTGAAAAACTTAGTGCAAAAGCTATTAATACCGATGCGCCCAAGGTTAAACCTTTAAAAAACGATAGGTCAAAAATACTGAGGCCAAAAATAACCAAACCAAAAACAATTACTGTTACTAACATATGCAACGATGCACCAGCCCATATTACAGGTTTAAACAGGCTTTTAATGTTTAATTTTAAACCAATTCCGAACAGCAATAACTGAACTCCAAAATCAGCAATTTTATCAAGGGTTTCGCCTCCTTCAATACCAAAATAATTAAGGACAAAGCCTGCCAACAAAAAACCAATTAATGGGGGCAAGCCTATCTGTTTAACTGCAAAACCCAAAACAAATGCAACAACAATCCAAAGTGGATCCATATTTTTAAAAAATTATTTTACCAAATATAATAATTAATTCATAAGACATATTTTTTAAAAATATTTTAATCTTACTTGTATAGTTTCATTTTTGTTGTTAATAATAAAACTAAAATCTTCAAATTTGGGTCTTATCATTACTGTATGATAAAAATTTGAGAAGCCATATCCTTCTTTTGGTATTCCAATAAGGTTGTAATCCATTTTACCATTACTGTTTTCATCATCTAATATTGCAATACCATAAATTCCATTATCAATATTTATTTCAACTAACATTTTAGCTGCATCTAAATCACTTTTATTATAACTTTTTTCAAAAACAGATTCATCTTTCTTGAAACCATTGTTATCTGTAAAAACAGATAAAACAATTTTACCATAATTATTTCTAATACCACCTATCTCAACAATCAATGTTTGAGCATTTATTGATAATGCTGCAAATAAAACAACTAACAAAACAATATCTCTTTTACACTTCATCGTAATATTATTTTTCGAGCATTGCTGGTGTAAATGTACTTTCTGGTAGTGTTGACCCCAACTGAAATTTATTAATGGTCATTATTGATTTTCTGCCGTTTTGCTTATTTTCCATCTTCATATAAAAGGCAAAATATTTATTGTTATTTTGTTTTTTATATTGTTCAATGTATTGTACTTTATAAAGTTCACCTTCAAAATCGTAAAATTCAATTTTATGGCACAGATAAGTTGTTTTTTCTATCCATGCTAATTTTTTACTAAAACCGTTTTCGTCTTCAATATCTTCATTTTTACAGATAGTTTCAATTTTCCAGCATAAATGTCCGTTGTAGGTTTCTGATGAAAGTATTTTATAATCAAAATCATTCATGTTTGGTTTACTCATGTCGGCATTGGTAAATTCTGAGCCCATAAAGTTTTTACCTTTTTCGCTACTTATAATTCTTCGCGTTTTACGAATTGCGGGCATATAAATCCACATATCATCATCTTTGTTTTCATAATCATATATCAATATCGATGTTCCTTTTACATCGGCAGGGGCAGTAAACTTCATAATTGTTTTATTTATTTCACCAAAATTTTTACTCACGGTTAAAACCTGACGCTCACGCTCACGTCCTTTTGTATCGTAAATTTTAAGAGTTAGTGCCATCTCCATAGCATCAAAGTCAATAGCATTTGAAGCTTTTTCGCTAATCTCTTTTGCTGTTTGGGCAAAAATTCCCGTTGTTGTAATTATCAGGGTTGCTACTATAAAAATATTTTTTATTTTCATCTGTTTAATTTTTAAAAACCATTAAGGCATTAAGGAAATTAAGTTTCATCCGTTTATATTTTATCCACTAATAACACTAATCAACTAAAATTGATTTTGAGTAATTTTTCGTACAAACCTGCCAGTCGGTCAGGCGTGTTTGTGTAACCTATGGGTGTTTTCTTTATATTTTTCATCTGTTTATTTTTCAAGAAATTTTGGTTTTACAAGTATGCAAATAGCAGGTATTAAAATTAATGCCGAAACCAAACAAAGTAATATTGAAAGAATAATAAGAAATGCGAAAGTTTGGATTAGCGGAAATGCTGATAAAAACAGTATTGAGAACCCCACAATTACCGAAAAGGCATTAATAATTATCCCCCTGCCGGTGGTTTTTAGGCTTATTGCTATTGCTTCCGGATATGGTTTGCCACTTTTTATTTCGCTTTTTAATCGCCAAAATATATGAATTGTATAATCAACCCCCAACCCTATTGATATTGATGAAAGCAATGCGGTAACTATATTTAGCTCAATACCTACCCAGCCCATTATGCCAAATGTGCAAACCAATGCAAACAACAACGGAAAACTGCCTATAAACCCGGCGGCTTTGCTTTTAAATATAATCATCAAAAGTATCAGTATTGCAAAAAATGCAAAAATCAGAGAATCTCTCTGTCCTATTGCTATTGCCTGACTAAGGTCTTTATCAATTAGGCTTATGCCGCCAATAACCGACAGGTTTTTATCATTGCCCATTAATGCATTCACTTTGTCAACTATTTTATCAATAGTTTTAATATCATTGGCCTGATACTGAATATGCATAACAGCTTTTGTGTAGTCAAAATCAACAAAGTCATCAAAATCATCCGGATTGCCGCTCATTGAATACAGCTCAAGATATTGCGCCACAGCTTCGCGGGTAGGTGGTATTTTATCATAAAGTTCTTCGTCGGGGTCATTAATTGCCCTACTCATTATCCGTATCATAGTAGCAATTGAATTAACACTTCCAACTTCGGGCATTTTATCAAGTTCCTGTTCGTAATAGTCCATCCTTTTCAGAATTTCAGGTTCTTTCATGTCGCCATCAAACATTACACTAATGTTTTTTGTGCCACCAAAGTGTTTATTTGCAATATTTAATGATATATTAAACGAATGTTTTCCGGGTAAAATACTGTTAAAATCAGAAGCCACCCTAAATTGTGAAAGCCCTAACATTACAACTACCAAAAAGCCTATAAAAACATAAATAATTTGTCGTGGTTGTTTTGATATTATACCGGACAAATTTGTAAGTAGTTTATTCAAAAAACCATTTTCGTTTTTATTTTCCGAAAAGCTTTTATGCATTTTGCCTTTTTTCATAAATACCATCATAGCAGGTATAAACGTTAAGCTCAGCAATAAAGCAAAAGCAACACCAACAGCTGTAACTACTCCCATTTGCTTGGCAGGTAGCATTACATGGGTAGCAAGTCCGCTAATTCCTACAATTGTAGTTATTCCGGTTAAAATAATTGGTTTTTTCAAATATAGGGTAACCTCTTTTACAATTTCTTTCATGGTCATATCAGGGTGTTTGGCATTTAATTCCTGATATTTTGCAATAAAATGAATTCCGTAATCATTTGCTATTGCAATCATCATTATAGGTATTAAAACCCCTATTACACTTAATTGCCAGCCAAACAGCGGAATTAATGCCATTGCTATCATAATTGATATTGCAACAACAAAAGTTGGTAACAATACACCTCTTTTCTCTTTAAAAGATATCCAAAGAAAAATAGCCATTATTAACATTCCAATAGGTAATAAAATCATAAAATCGCGACTTATTTTATCGTTTGCTTCGGCTCGTAAAAAAGGCTGCCCGTTAATTGATATGGTTTCACTTCCGGGGTATTTTTCAAACAGATCATAAATTGCCGACATCAACTCGACATCTGTTTTTTTACTAACCGAATTCAGTATTATTAAAGTAAATCTAAAATCATCAGATACAATAAGTTTATATACAAGCTCATTTGTTTTTATCTCTTCTCTTAGCTTTTCACGCCGGCTTTCTGATTTTGGCATTCTTTTTACCACAGGGTTTACAACCATTGCACCGTTTTTAGCTTTTATACTTTTCGAATCAAAAAGCGACATTACCATGTCAAAATCTTTCATGCGGTTAAACTCTTTGCTTAGGGCTTTAATTCGCCTTAAAGTAGAATCGTTTAAAACATCATCGGTTTCAAATACAATCAGTAGAGGGTCGCTTGTTCCAAATACCTGTTCAATTTTATCATTATTTATTTTAGATGGCATATCGTTTGGCAGATATGTCATTAAATCGGAATTAATTGTTGTTTTCATTAAGGGAAAAACGCAGGCAATTATAATTAACCCCGTAATTATAATTATTAGCCATTTGTACTTTATTATTAATAGTTCTTTCTCTTGCATCTGTTTATAATTTTATAGAGGTGTTTATTTAGATACAACTATAATATTCTTATATTCAATAC
>CBDUWQ010000192.1:0-7547 GCA_965370965.1 uncultured Bacteroidales bacterium | reverse complement strand
GCTTCACTTCATAAGGAGAGAGAAAAAACATTAACAACGTAGTGAAACTTTACAATAAAAGAATAAAATACATGATATTTATCATGCTTCTCAAACACCCTATTTATTATATGTTTTACAATACAAACCCGTATTAGATACCTATTTTTTAACTTACTTTGCAATGGTAAATTTACTATAAATATCAATCACTATTTAACATGAGTAAAAAAGATAATATAGTTGAAAAAGAAGAGGTGGTAATACGCTTCTCAGGAGACTCCGGCGATGGCATGCAGTTAACCGGCACACAGTTCTCAGACACCTCTGCATTGTTTGGAAATGATGTATCAACCTTTCCGGATTATCCGGCTGAAATTAGGGCTCCGGTAGGAACAGTTGGTGGTGTTTCCGGTTTTCAACTTCATTTTGGTCATTCAGAGGTAAACACACCGGGTGATTATGCCGATGTATTAGTAGCAATGAATCCGGCTGCGTTAAAAGCAAATATTATTTGGGCTAAAAAAGGTGGAACTATCATTACTAATATTGATACTTTTACTGAAAAAAACCTAGAAAAAGCAGGTTATGATTATGACCCAATAAATAAGTATAAACGCGATTACAACTTTATACAAGCACCCATAACAACATTAACAAAAGAGTGTTTAGATACTTTTGAGTTAGACCAAAAAAGTATTTTACGAACAAAAAATATGTTTGCATTGGGTATGGTTTATTGGCTTTTTGACCGCCCATTAACTTATACGGAGAAGTTTTTTGAAGAAAAGTTTAAAAAATACCCTCTAATAATTGAAGCTAATAAAAAAGTTTTAAGAGCCGGTTTTAACTTTGCTGAAACTATTGAGGCACTTCCAAGGAATTACAAAGTTGCCCCGGCAAAAATTAAGCCCGGTACCTATAGAAACATAAGTGGTAATGTGGCAACTGCTTGGGGTTTAATGGCAGCATCAGAGAAATCGAACC
The DNA here is from genome assembly GCA_965370965.1 of uncultured Bacteroidales bacterium. Taxonomy (GTDB): domain Bacteria; phylum Bacteroidota; class Bacteroidia; order Bacteroidales; family SZUA-534; genus GH45. The sequence goes on along the minus strand of CBDUWQ010000192.1, from coordinate 6,581 downwards.
TACCTTTATTTTGTGGTTCGTACCCTATAACCCCTGCAACCGAAATTTTACAAGAGCTTGCCAAGCGTAAAGATTTTGGCATTAAAACATTTCAGGCCGAAGATGAAATTGCAGGTATTTGCACAGCTATTGGTGCTTCCTTTACGGGAAATTTAGCAGTAACAACAACATCAGGTCCCGGTTTAGCCTTAAAAACCGAAGCTTCGGGTTTAGCTGTAATAACAGAATTACCTTTGGTTATAATAAATGTTCAACGCGGAGGTCCATCAACAGGGTTGCCTACAAAAACTGAGCAAGCAGATTTATTACAAGCCTTACACGGCAGAAGTGGCGAATCACCATTGGTTGTTTTAGCCGCCAGTACTCCGTCAGATTGTTTTAACTATGCTTTTGAGGCTGCAAGAATTGCCCTTGAGCATATGACCCCTGTAATTTTATTAACCGATGGCTTTTTGGCAAATGGCTCGGAACCATGGCGCTTGCCAAATATGAATGATTTACCAAAAATAAATGTGCCTTTTGCCAAACCAAATGATGCAAATTACCTACCATATGAACGAGATACAAAAACTCTTGTTAGAAAATGGGCAATACCCGGTATGGAAGGATTAGAGCACCGCATTGGTGGTTTAGAAAAAATGGACAAAACAGGTGCAGTATCATATGTTCCTGAAAACCATCAGGTAATGACCGATTTAAGAGATGCGAAAATTAAAAAGGTTGCCGATAGAATTCCTGAATTAAAAATTATTGGTGATGAAGATGCCGATGTTTTAGTAATTGGTTGGGGTGGTACTTATGGTCATTTATACTCTGCAATTAAAGCAATGCGTAAAGAGGGCAAAAAAATAGCCTTTACACATTTTAACTATTTGTGGCCTTTACCAAAAAACACAATTGAGCTACTCTCAAAATACAAAAAAAAGGTAGTTTGTGAATTAAACCTTGGCCAACTTGCCGATCATTTAACAGTTAATGTTCCAAACTTTAACTGCGACAGATATAATAAAATGCAAGGCCAGCCATTTACTATTATTGAGCTACAAAATAAGTTTAATCAATTATTGGAGGAATTATAGTTATGTCAGTTATAGAAACAAAAAAACTTACAGCAAAAGACTTTAAAAGCGATCAGGAAGTTCGGTGGTGTCCGGGTTGTGGCGATTATGCTATTCTGAATTCCATTCAAAAAGCTATGGCCGAATTGAATGTTCCCAAAGAAAAAATTGCAATAATATCAGGAATAGGTTGTTCATCGCGCTTTCCGTACTATATGAATACTTATGGTTTTCATAGTATTCATGGCAGGGCTGCTGCCATTGCATCGGGTGTAAAAGTTGCAAACCCCGAACTTGATGTTTGGCAAATATCGGGCGATGGCGATGCTATGGCAATAGGTGGCAACCATTTTATTCATGCCATACGGCGAAATGTTAACTTGAACATGATTGTGTTCAATAATGAGATTTATGGACTTACAAAGGGGCAATATTCACCAACCTCACCTTTTGGGGCAGTTACAAAAACTTCGCCTTTTGGAACTGTTGAGCAGCCATTTCACCCCGGTGAATTGGTAATTGGAGCTCAAGGCAAATTTTTTGCCCGCTCAATTGACTTTAATGTAAAATTAACTACAGCCATTTGTATTGAAGCTGCAAAGCACAAAGGCATGTCGGTTGTTGAGATACTCCAAAATTGTGTTATTTACAACGATGGCTGCCATGCTCAACTTATGGACAAAGAGCATAAAGAGGATAGAACAATTATTTTAAAACATGGCGAACCCATGATTTTTGGTAAAGATAGGGACAAAGGTCTTATACTTGATGTTAAGTTATTAAAATTGCGTGTTGTACATCTTTGTCCGGGAGGATATACCGAAAAAGATGTTTTAGTTCACGATGCACGTGAAAACAACCCCGGAATACATACCATGTTGGCAAATATGCGTTATCCTGATTATCCTGTTGCACTTGGTGTAATTCGCAGTGTTTCATCGGTAACTTATGATGAGAGCATACAAAACCAAATTACCAAGATAAAACAGACATCCAAATATAAAAATATGACCGATTTGCTTTATAGTGGAAATACATGGGAAGTTAAGTAATTTTTGTAAGGAAATGATAAAAAAAAAGCTCCATGTTTGGAGCTTTTTTTATGTCTTCAATTTTTTCTTTTTTGCTGCCGGAAACAAAACATTGTTAAGTATTAACCTATAACCGGGCGAATTGGGGTAAAGGTCTAATTTTGTGGGTTTATCGCCAACAAAATGTCTGTAATCTTCAGGGTCGTGCCCACCATAAAATGTCCATGTACCATTGTTAAATTCGCCATGTATGTACCTGGCTTCGCCTGCCGTTTTTAGTTCTCCCATAATTAACACATCAGGCTTAATAAGCTTTTTGTTGAATGCCGTTGTTTGTCCCATAAAACCCTTTATTAATGATGTGTGGTTTTGGCACAGCATTGTAGGTATGGGATCCCACTTTGCAGAGAACTCAAACAGTGTAAAATAGTCTTCGTTTTCATGTACCTTACGGGTAGTTGTTACATCAATATCCGAGTATTCGTATTCGTAAGGATTTTTGCTTAATACAAAATTCCTAAATGCAAATGTTTGTGTAAAATCAAGGTGTTTGTTAAAGTTTGCATCCGAATGGTCGCCATCAAACATTGATTCGCATATATCAACATTTGAAGCCGATAGAGCAATATCATAAGTGTCGGTTGCCGAGCACATTGCAAACAAAAAGCCACCTTTACCAACAAAACTGCGAATGGTTTTGGCAACAAACAATTTAAGGTCTGAAACCTTTGAAAAACCAAGCTCCTTTGCGCTCACTTCGGCATTATGAACCTGATTACGGTACCATGCCATATTTTGGTATGCTGCATAAAACTTGCCATATTGCCCTGTAAAATCTTCGTGATGCAAATGCAGCCAATCATATTTTTTCAAATCGCCCCTAACTACTTCAGCATCGTATATAATATCGTACGGTATTTCGGCATAAGTCAGCACTAATGTAACCGCATCATCCCATGGTAGTTTGCCCTTAGGTGAATACACAGCAATTTTTGGGGCTTTTTCAAGTTTTAGTGCATCCATATTTACATCTTCGCCGGCAATTTCGCTTAATATTAATGATGCCTGAACATCGGCAATTACCTTGTAGCTCACACCCCGCACAATACATTCTGTTTCAATATCAGAGTTATATTGCATCATAAAACTGCCGCCTCTATAATTTATTAACCACCTTGCCTCAACTCCGTTTTGAATAACCCAGTAAGTAATACCGTAAGCTTTTAGGTGGTTTGTTTGTGTCTCGTCCATGGGTATAAGTAGCGATGCTGCCATGGAGTTGCCAACAATTACCCAGCCAATTATTAAAAAGCATATTTTTCTTAAAAAATTTCTCATAATTATTTTATAGATGCCATTCTGAATTAAAATGGTGCATTCCCTGCTTCATCAAAACTATTATCAATATCAAGTCCGGCATTTTCAAAGCCATTATCCTCCTTTGCAGGTTTCCCTGATTCCAAGTCAGGTTCTTTGTTCATTTTCGATTCAAAAGTCATACCATTTGAACCATCCTCAGCAGTAGGAAATGACTCTTCAATATCAGTAAACCGTGTAAACTCTTTTTTAAATTTTAACCGCAAATCGCCGGTAGCACCATTACGGTGTTTGGCAATAATAATTTCAGCTAAACCTATTAACGAGTTACCAAGGGTATCCTGTGTTAACCCGTAATACTCAGGCCTATGTATAAACAGTACCATATCGGCATCTTGCTCAATCGCACCCGATTCCCTCAAATCAGACAGTTGTGGTCTTTTGTCGCCTGCCCTCATCTCAACCGAGCGGTTTAGCTGCGATAATGCTATTATTGGTATGTTCAGTTCTTTTGCAATTGCCTTTAACGACCTTGAGATACTACTTACCTCTTGTTCGCGCGAAGCAGTAACGCCGGCTGTCATTAATTGGAGGTAATCAATAACTGCTATTTCTATTTTATGCTGCATTACCAAACGGCGCAATTTTGCACGGAATTCAAATATTGATAGTGCTGGCGTATCATCAATGTATAATGGAGCCTCCTCAAGATTCCTTATTTTTGATTCAAGCTGTTTCCATTCGTATGGTTGCAGATTACCATTTTTAATTTTTTCGCTTGGCAACTCGGCCTCGCTTGCTATTAAACGGTTTACCAACTGCACGCTTGCCATTTCAAGAGAAAATACAACAACGGGGCGTTTATGGTCAACCGCAATGTTACGAGCCATTGAAAGCACAAAAGCTGTTTTACCCATAGCCGGACGGGCAGCAATAATAACCAAATCAGATTTTTGCCAACCCGATGTCATCCTATCCATTTGCGTAAAACCACTTGGCACACCACTAAGTCCATCAGGACGTTTACCTGCCTCTTCAATTTGGTGAATTGCCTCTCGCAAAACAGCATCAATTCTCGACACCTCTTTTTTAATATTCCCCTCAGCAATTTGAAAAAGTTCCTGCTCGGCATGGTCAAGCATGTCCGAAACATCATCAGTCTCAACAAAAGCACGTGTTTGTATTTCTGCCCCTACCCTAATCAACTCACGCTGAATAAATTTTTGCGCAATAATACGCGAGTGATATTCTAAATGCGCAGTTGAAGCCACCTTGTTGGTTAGTTGTGCTAAATAAAACGGTCCCCCAATTGAATCTATATCATCCTCAATTTTTAGTTGTTGGGCAACCATGTGAATATCAATAGGCTTGTGGTCGATTGAAAGTTTAAGTATGGCTTTAAAAATTTTTCCATGCGCATCATTATAAAAACACTCGGGCTTAAGTATGTCAATTACAGAATGAACAGCATCTTTTTCGAGCATTAATGCACCCAAAACAGCCTCCTCAAATTCAATAACCTGAGGTGGCACCTTGCCAAATTCCGAGTCAATTTTGTTTTTATTGTTTTTACTTGGATAATTTCTTTTTTCAACCATCTTAAATATTTAATAAAGGGGAAACAAAGGTATGAAAAGATGCAATTTACCAATACCAAAAAACCATTATATTTAAAAAAATAAATAACAGGTTATAAACCGAATTATTTTAATTTTGTTGATAACATTTTATCTGATTAAACTTATTGTTGATACTTATTATAATGATTCTTTACCCTACTGCAAAAGTAAATATTGGACTAAATATTCTTTTTAAAAGAGACGATGGTTTTCATGAATTGGAAACATTGATGCACCCTGTTGGACTTACTGATATTTTAACAATAAACAAATCGGACAGCAAACAAAAAAAAATAAATTTAACAACCACGGGCATTCATATTAATGGCAATGTTAGCAACAACCTGATATATAAGGCATACGAATTAATAAACAATGCATATAGCCTACCTAACCTTAATATACATTTACATAAAACAATTCCTTTTGGAGCAGGTTTGGGCGGTGGTTCGGCTGATGGTGCTTTTACAATTAAAGGGATAAACAAGCTATGTAAATTAAATTTATCGGTTAATGAGATGGAAAAATTTGCTGCGGAATTAGGCAGCGATTGTCCATTTTTTATTAAAAATATACCGGCTATTGCAAAAGGGAGGGGAGAAATATTAAATTCGTTTAATATTAGTTTGAATAGTTACAAGTTTGTTATTGTTATTCCGCCAATACCCATTAGCACAAAAAATGCGTATAGCCTTATTACGCCAAGCATACCAAAGCTTAGTATTACTGAATTATTAAAACTTGATATTTCAAAATGGAAAAAAACAGTAGTTAATAATTTTGAAGATTCTGTTTTTACTCAATATCCTGAAATTAAAAATATTAAAAAGGAGTTATATAAACTTGGTGCTGTTTATGCTGCCTTGTCGGGTAGTGGCTCGGCAGTTTTTGGTATTTTTAATAATTTACCTGATATAAAAAATGTATTTCCCAAAAACTATTTTATTTGGATATCATAAAAAGGTCTGTACTCATATTGTTAATGACCATGCAATAAATATAAGATTTTTACCTCCATAAATGGAGCTGTTCACATGGGTAAAATAACATCCACTATGAACCACATGTTTCCAAACGGTAAAAACATGCCACAAAATTGAATATAAGATATTAACCGCTGTGAACGCTGAGGTACGCTGAGGTTTTTATTTTGCTCTCTGCGTAACTCCGCGTCTCTGCAGTTTAGTTTTCTTTTAACAACAGTGCTAAGTTTATTGTTTTTTTAACCGCTGTGAACGCTGAGGTACGCTGAGGTTTTTTGTTTATATCTCTCTGCGTAACTCCGCGTCTCTGCGGTTTAGTTTTCTTTTAACAACAGTGCTACGTTTATTGTTTTTTTAACCGCTGTGTACGCTGAGGTACGCTGAGGTTTTTTGTTTTGCTATCTGAGTAACACTAACCACCTTTTACTATTTGTGATACAACGGATAACTGTAAAAGGGTAATAAACAGAATAAGAGATAGGGTTTTCATAATTACATAAAAATTTATGGGTGCTTAATAGATATTTAGAGGTGTTAACTTAGTTACAATTATTTTTATTATCTTTGCATAAA
>CBDUWQ010000191.1:0-7574 GCA_965370965.1 uncultured Bacteroidales bacterium | reverse complement strand
ACAACAAACAAAAATTGAAACAACAAACAAAATTAAGTTCGTAAAGTAGAATTAACCAAAACATATTTTCAAATATTTTGTATTGCATTAGGTAATTAATATCTTTCGAGCTTTGTTAATATACTGCCATTAAAAAAACACAATGAGCTTACAGCCCGAAGCGCCTTTGCGCAAAATAAAAGTATCGAGAGTAATTTTACCAACACTATTAGGTATTGGGGTTGTTATTTGGTTATTAATCAAAAATTTTGATGTTAAGGCTTTTGATGCCGTGGTTTTTACATGGAATTCGGCATTTTGGTTATTTATAGCCGCCCTGTTTATGGTTACCCGCGATTTTGGCTATGTAATAAGAATAAGGATTTTAACTGATAATGAGCTTTCATGGATTCAGGCTATTCGTGTAATTTTTCTTTGGGAATTTACATCGGCAATTACCCCATCGGCCATTGGCGGAACAAGTGTGGCTATACTTTACGTAAGCAAAGAGGGTTTAAATGTGGGACGCAGTTCGGCAGTAGTTATGGCAACATCGTTACTTGATGAATTGTACTTTATTATTATGTTTCCTCTGCTATTGCTGTTTATTAACAGCACTGAGCTTTTTGCCATTGGCGGTGGATTTATATTTAGCAACCCATTTTTAATAGCAGCAGTTGTAGGCTATGGAGTAAAATTTATTTGGGTTTTGGTTATCAGCTATGGTTTGTTTGTAAATCCGCGTGGTTTAAAATGGCTTATTTTGTTGGTTTTTAGGCTGCCTGTTTTACGCCGTTGGAGGTATGGAGCACATAAGGCGGGTAATGATATTATTAAAAGCTCAAATGAGCTAAAAAAACAGCCTTTCATATTTTGGTTAAAATCTTTTGGTGCTACATTTCTGTCATGGACATCAAGGTACTGGGTTGTTAATGCCCTGTTTCTTGCTTTTTTTACAGTTGGCGACCATTTTTTACTGTTTGCAAGGCAGCTTGTAATGTGGATTATGATGCTTGTTAGCCCAACCCCCGGCGGCAGTGGTTTTACCGAATATGTTTTTGCCGAGTATCTTGGCGATTTTCTTCCGTTTGCAAGTGTAGCAATATTAATGGCACTGCTTTGGCGTCTGTTTACCTATTATCCTTACCTGTTTATTGGTGTTTTTCTGTTTCCACGATGGATAAAATTAAAATTCGAAAAAAAAAGGTAATAATACCAATTTGTATTTCGTTAAATAAATAATCCGTTTCATCAAAAACACGTTCAGCTTATTGCTTTGTGAAAATGGCAAAGCCTAAATAATTACTATATTTGCACACTTTCTTAATGATTTTACCCGTAAAAACGGGCTAATATATGGAACAGTCGCAGGATAAAAAAAATTTACTTTTTAAAATAGATAGCCCCGATGATTTAAAAAAGCTATCGACAATAGATTTGGTTCAGGTTAGTAACGAACTGCGCCAATATATTATTGATGTTATTTGTGAACACCCCGGGCATTTTGGAGCCAGTTTGGGAGTTGTTGAATTATCGGTAGCCATGCATTATGTATTTAACACGCCATACGACCAAATTGTATGGGATGTGGGGCATCAGGCATATGGGCATAAAATACTAACCGGCAGACGTGATTTATTTCATACCAACAGAAAACTTAATGGCATAAGCGGATTCCCCAACAGGTTTGAAAGTATTTACGATGCTTTTGGTGTGGGGCACTCGTCAACGTCAATATCGGCGGCATTAGGACTTGCTTTTGCATCGGCTTATAAAAAGGAGAAAAAGCGCCATGTGGTTGCTGTAATTGGCGATGGTGCTTTAACAAGTGGTCTTGCTTTTGAAGGGTTAAATAATGCAGGGGTTCAAAAGTCGAACCTATTGGTAATATTTAACGACAACAACATGGCAATTGACCCTAATGTGGGGGCTTTTAAAGAGTATCTGGTTGATATTGCAACTTCAAAAACATATAACAGACTTAAAGATGATGTATGGAATATACTGGGCAAGCTAAATAGGTTTGGTCCAAACACGCAAGCTTTGATACAGAAAATTGATAATGGTATCAAATCTATTTTAATGAAGCAAGGCAATTTATTTGAGGCCATGAATTTCAGATATTTTGGACCAGTTGATGGGCACGATGTAGTATATCTTACAAAAGTACTTGAGGACTTAAAAACAATACCGGGGCCAAAAATCCTACATATAAAAACCATTAAAGGCAAAGGTTTTAAGCAAGCCGAACTAAACCAAACAACATGGCACGCACCGGGTCCGTTCAATAAAAATACAGGTGAACTTATTAAAGGGAGCAGCAATAAACCGTTACCACCCAAATATCAGGATGTTTTTGGGCACACCATATTGGAACTAGCAAGGCAGAATGATAAAATTATTGGCATAACACCTGCCATGCCAACGGGTTGCAGCTTAAATATTATGATGGAGGAAATGCCCCACCGCACATTTGATGTTGGTATTGCAGAACAACATGCCGTAACCTTTTCGGCAGGCATGGCAGCACAAGGGTTAGTGCCGTTTTGTAATATTTATTCGAGCTTTATGCAGCGTGCATACGACCAGGCCATACATGATGTTGCTTTGCAAAAATTACAAGTAGTATTTTGTTTAGACCGTGGTGGTATTGTTGGAGCCGACGGACCAACTCACCATGGAGCTTACGATTTGGCATATATGCGTTGCGTACCCAATATGATTGTTGCTGCACCTATGGACGAAATAGAGCTGCGCAATATGATGTTTACTGCACAGTTAAATAACAATGGCCCCTTTTCAATTCGATATCCTCGCGGCAGAGGGGTAAACAATAACTGGGAAAAACCTTTCAGTAAAATTACTATTGGAGAATCGAGAATAATAAGAGAAGGTAAAGACATTGCTATACTTACCATTGGCAACACAGGTAATTTTGTAAACGAAATACAACAAAGACTTATTAATGAAAATATTGATTATGCCCATTACGATATGCGCTTTGTTAAACCTTTAGATGCCAATAGGCTGCACAAAGTGTTTAAGCAATTTAAAAAAATAATAACTGTTGAAGATGGGGCAATTGTTGGAGGTTTCGGAAGTGCAGTTTTGGAGTTTATGTCGGAAAATGGTTATAATGCGCAAATAAAACGGTTAGGAATACCCGATAGTTTTATTGAGCAAGGCACTCCCGAACAACTACATGCATTGTGTGGCTACGATGCAAATAGTATATTTAATACTGTTGCTGCGATGGTTGAACCAAAAAAAAAAGTAAAAAATCGGTTTCTGCTGTTTCAAAATAGAGCTTACCAATAAAATAGTTAGCCACACATTTCAGATAAGATAGTATATTTATTCTAACCTGCATAATGCCTGTCTGACGACAAAGGCAGGCAGGAGTTAATTGTTGAGGTAGTTCATGCCATTGAAAATTAACATATTATATTTAAGCGTTACATTTATTTAAAAAACACCACTTAATTTGCTGCAAATAGCAAGATTTATGAATTAATCAGGCTAAAACCTATACAGATATAAATAGAATAAGTTGCACTTTAGTGAAACTTTTTGTATTTTTGTTTAATGAAATCAAAGAATAGATTTAGGACAGTTATTTTCTATCAAGATTATTTTGAGAAGTTTTTTATTAAACAATCGGATAAAGTTAAAGCGAAAATTATTTGGACTATTCAATTGATTGAAGAATTAGAAAAAATTCCAGAGACGTATCTTAAACATTTTGAAACAACTAAGGGATTGTATGAAATTAGGATAAAGCTCGGGAAAAATATTTTTAGAATTTTTTGTTTTTTTGATGCCGGGAAATTGATTGTTTTAGCAAACGGATTTCATAAGAAAACGCAAAAAACGCCGAAAAAGGAGGTTGTAAAGGCACTTAAAATTATGGAGGAATATAGAAATGAAAAATAGTAGCAGAATGACTCTTAATGAATTTAAGGATAAACATTATGGAGTTAAAGGAACCCCTAAAAGGGATGAGCTTGAAAGTGGTTATAAGAACTTTAAATTAGGCACGTTATTACATGAAGCTCGGCTTGAAAAAGGGATGACACAATCGGAATTAGCTGATAAAGTTGGAAGTACAAAATCTTATATTTCAAAAATTGAGAATAATATAAAAGAAGTTAAACTATCAACATTACAAAAAATAGTTCATTTAGGATTAGGTGGACAACTTGATTTGTCAATTAGATTATGAAAAACGTGTGGTAACACACAATACAAGCTAAAAATATGACAACAATAGGAATAATACCTGCACGATATGCCTCAACACGTTTTCCCGGCAAACCGTTAATTATTATTAAAGGCAAACCAATGATTCAAAGGGTTTACGAACAGGCACAAAAAGCAATTGAGCATATTTGTGTTGCCACCGACGATATACGGATAAAAAATGCAGTAGCAGAATTTGGCGGAGAGGTTGTAATGACAGCAACGCATCACGAAAGTGGAACAGACAGATGTGCTGAAGCAGTTATTAAATATGAGCAATTAAAAGGTATTAAAGCCAATGTAGTTATTAACATACAGGGCGATGAGCCGTTTATTGACCCAATACAGATTAAGCAGCTTGCCGATGTTTTTAATACTAATAAAAATACCCAAATAGCCACCTTAATTAAAAAAGTATCTGATATTGAGGTGCTTGATGATAAAAACCGAGTTAAGGTTGTTATAGGTAAAAATGGCGATGCCATATATTTTAGCCGTAACTGTATTCCGTTTGTGCGTAATATTCCAAAAAACGAGTTGCTTAAAAACAATGTGTTTTACCAACATGTGGGAATGTATGGTTATAAAAAAGATATTTTATTGAGTATATGCAAGCTGCCAAAAGGTGTTTTGGAGGTAGCTGAATCGCTTGAGCAACTGCGTTGGCTCGAAAATGGTTACACTATTAAAACAGCGCTTACCAATATTGAAAGTTTAGGAATTGACACACCCAATGATTTAAAAAAGTATATAACCTAATTATTATTACTGATTTTAGAATTAGGTAGTACGTGAATTTGCATTAAAAGCATTCATTTTTAAATTGGGAGAATAAGATAAATCGGAAAAAAGCGGATATAAAAACTGAATGTCAAATAGTGAGCAACCTGAAAATATAAGCCTGTTGCGTGTAATAATACGATTTGACGCTGAAATATCAACATATGTATCTGATATGTTAAAAGGAGATTCTTTTATAATATAATTTTGAAAACGATACATAAGGTTCAATTTGTAAATAATAACAACCCTATTGTATAAATTGTTTAAAAAAAAGAGGTGCTCTAATCGCTTCTATAAGGAACCTCTATAACCTTATACCTATCACAAGTATATCGTCAATCTGTTCGTAATCTCCTTTCCACGCCTCAATGGTGGCATTAAGAATCTCCTTTTGGGCAGTCATTGATTTTTTCTGAATATTTAAAAGAAGCTCTTTAAAGGGTTTCGATTTGAATTTACTATTGGTAGGGCCTCCAAATTGGTCAACATAACCGTCGGATAGCATATATATTGTATCGTTTTTTTTATACTCAATAAGATGTGAAGTAAATGGTTGCTCTGATTTATGCGAAATACCGATAGGCATTTTATCGGCTTTATATATAATGATTTCCGAATTTCTAATAAGCAACAAAGAGTTGTAAGCACCTGAAAATTGCAGCTTATTATTATCTCTGTCAATAACCACAATCGACAAATCCATACCATCCTGAGTTTCTCCAATTTTGCCGGTTTGCCTTAACGATTTTATTACATATTCTCTTAACCTATTTAAAATATTATTGCTTGAAATATCAACCTCTTGCTGAATAATCTCATTTAAAAATGATATGCCCAACATGCTCATAAATGCCCCCGGAACACCATGTCCGGTACAGTCGGCTGCAACAATAATTGATTTATTGTCTTTATGCGATGCCCAATAATAATCGCCGCTTACAATATCGCGTGGCTTAAAAAGCACAAAATAATTAATAAGTAATTTGTCAAGCATGTCATTGGGAGGCAATATGGCTGTTTGAATCCGCTTTGCATACTTAATACTATCTGTAATATCCTTTTTTTGCTTGTTTATTTTATCGTGCTGCTCCTCAATGGCTTTTTTTTGAGTCCTTAGCAACTTGTTATCCTTTTGCTTTTGTTTATAATTACGGTACATATAAACAGCAAACACAAAAAGCCCCAATGCCCCCGATATCATAAAACCCATAAGCATACGCTGCCTTTTTATCTCAGCCTTATGTTGCAGCTCTTTTTGTTGTTGCTTAAATTCAATCTCTTTCTTTTGCTGTTCAAACTCATAGTTCATTTCCATTTGCGTAAATGCACGTGCATTATCATCATTATTAAGCTTATCGTACATCAACTTGTAAAGCACATAATAATTATAAGCCTCCTTATAATTTCCAATACGTTGATAGGCATCGCTAATAGCCTGGCTTGTAAGTTCAATGTCTTGAATTGAGTTTATATCCTGCGCAATTCGCACAGCTTTTTTCAGATTACTAATGGCAATAACATATTTACCTTGTAAACTGTAATAAAACCCTATATTGGACAATACCGAGGCCATACCCTTTTTACTGCCCAACTGTTGGTATATTGTTAATGCTTTATTAAAATAGTTTAATGATTGTTTTCCATTGTTACTCTCCAAATCAACTAGTGCAATATTTACATAACAGTTGGCTATTTCATGCAAATTATTATTTTTAAGATGAAAACTAAGGCTCTTTTCAAAGTACTCTAAAGCCTTATCGTAATTAAAATTCTCTTTATAAACCAAGCCCACATTCATTTGGGTTTTTGCCATGCCTAATTTATTTTCCTGCTTTTTGTCAATATCAATACTTTTTAAAAAATACGCCAAGGCTTGCTGTGTATCATACATCTCAAAAAGCACATTCCCAATATTGCTGTAGGTGTCTGAAATTCCCTCAGTATCACCAATACTATCTTTAATATTAAGGCTTTTTATAAAATAGTTTAAAGCCTCAGGAAAATCAGCTTGCGAAATATGAACAATACCAAATTTATTATATGTTTTGGCTAATCCAAAGGCATTTTTGTTTTCAGAATAATGCTGTTCGGCTTTATGCAAATTAATTAATGCCTTAAAATAATCTCCTTTTTGATAAAAAACATCGCCCTTTTGGAAATAAACATCGCCATAAAACTGCACCAGTTTATTTGCCATAACAATAGAATCGGCCAATTGAATGCTTTTTTCCGACACATCAAATCTATTTGAGCTTTGCTGTTTGGCAAGCATCAACAAAAAGCTGACTTTATTTGCCGGTTCAATAATTGAATCAAGCCTTTTATGTATTAATGTGTCGTTATTTGATAAAACTGTTTGCCCTGAAAAGAACATCAACAATATTACTGTAAAATTAAATAGACTCTTCAAAATATTAGTTTTAATTGTACAATATAGAAATTTTAATCAGGCTAAGGAACTGTCAAGAAATAATTTATACAGTTAGCCTTATTTTTTTGCCTCTGTTTTGCGTGTAGCTAACGGCAGTTTGTCTAAAAACCACCGATTTAAGATAATATTCAACCAAATATAA
>CBDUWQ010000190.1:0-7591 GCA_965370965.1 uncultured Bacteroidales bacterium | reverse complement strand
AACAAAAAATGATGATACCGATGATGAAGATGATATAGATTATGAACAATACGAAGACTTTGATTAGTACTTATCAGTTATATTTCCAATAATCTAAAGTCTGTAAAACCCACTACCGCAAAATTGTATCGTATTAGGTAAATAATATCACACTATACAATCGTGCAGAATTAACTATCGGATATTAGGAACAAACAATCTTTAATATTTGATTGTTACTTTTAAAACACTATATTTATGGAGTAGTATAAGTAGCAAAGCAATACTTTTAATAGTACAATAACCCGGTACTAAATATTGCAGTTAGTACTTTAATTAATTAACAAAATCATAATAAATGAAACTGTTTCAAAGTATTCGTTTTAAAATCTCTTTTCCCGTTAGCATATCATTTGCCATTGTTTATATTTTGGTTCTTGTATATTCAGGCATTGAATTAAAAAAGCATGCAACAAATGGTGCAATAAGCGAAATCCAGTCAATCTCAAACCAACAAAGTGCAATTATTAAACAATACCTTGAAAGTTTTATGTCGGGTAACCGCGTTATGGCTCATTTATTTGAAGACTATAGAAATACCGATGCAGAAAAAAGAAGAGGTACTTTTCAGGATATGCTAAAAAAAGTACTTAAAGAGAATAAAAACATGTTAGCAGCATGGACTATTTGGGAACCAAATGCTTTAGACAGTCTTGATTATTTAAATATTAACAAACCAGGTTGTACCAAAATAGGGAGTTTTTCAACAACATATTACAAAGATAAAACAGCAATAAAACTTGAGTACTCAGGAAACGATGGAGTGCTTTTTGTTGGTGATTATTATACCATACCAAAAAGTACATTGAAAGAAACCATTATGGATTCATACTATTACTCATATACCGGAAAAAAGCAAGATGAAATATTACAAACCGGAACAATTGTACCCATTATTACAGATGACAAATTTAAAGGTGTTATTGGTTTCGACATTAGCCTTGAGAGTTTTCAGCCTTTAATTGACAAAATTAAATTTTATAAAACCGGGTATGCCATTTTAGTTACCAATTCTGGAAATATTGTTGCACACCCAAATAAGGATTTGATTGGAATGAATTTATTTGAAGATAACATTTTTATTTCTGACAATAATGAAATTCTTGATAAAATAAATAAGGGTATTGCCTTTAACTTTTATAATGAAAATAATGAAACCGGATTAACAAATTTTATTCAAATAACACCTTTTTCTATTGGCAATTCTATTACACCATGGGCTTTGGTAAGTACCGTGCCAGTTGATGAAATTAACGAAGAGACAAATACTATTATATCAATTACCATATTAATTGGTATTGCAGGTTTATTACTAACCATAATTGTTGTATGGTTGGTTATAGGGCAAATTACAAAACCACTATTGCAAATATCAGAACTAATAAAAAGCTTAAATAACGCCGACCTAAAACAGCTAAAAACAATATCGCTAAAATTTAAAAATGTAATTGGCAAAATTGCCGGTTCAGCATATACTTTAATAAACTGGCTAAATAAAACAGGTGATTTTGCCAATGAAATTAAAGAAAAAAAATACAGCACAGAGTATAAATTACTTAATAAAAATGATACCCTAGGAGAATCATTACTTGATATGCGCGACCATTTGGCACAAGCCGAAAAAGAACACAAGAATAGAGATATTGAAACAAAACAACAGATATGGTTCTCGGAAGGATTAAGCAAAATTGGTGAAATATTACGAAAAAATGGTAACAGTGTTAATGATATGGGTTCGGCTGCCGTAAAATTCATTATTGACTATGTTGATGCAAACCAAGGCGGAATATTCACAATGAATGATAATGACGAATCTGATATTTACTATGAACTGTCGGCAGCAGTTGCATATAATAGAGAAAAATTGGTTAATAAAACAATAAGAGTTGGCGAAGGTCTTGTTGGTAGATGCATTTTTGAAAAATTACCAATCCATTTAACCGAAATTCCTCAAGACTATATTAAAATAACATCAGGCTTAGGAACATCAAACCCTAGCAATATTTTGATAATGCCCATAATACTAAATGATATTGTATATGGTGTAATTGAATTGGCATCGTTTAACAAATTTGAAAAATACAAAATTGAATTTATCGGAAAAATAAATGACGGCATTGCATCGGCTATCTACAACTTAAAAACAACCCAAAATATTGCGCTTTTACTTGAACAGTCGCGAACCCAAAGCGAAATGTTGGCATCACAAGAAGAGGAAATGCGTCAAAACATGGAAGAACTACAAGCTACTCAGGAGGAATTAACCCGTACTCAAAAAGAAACAGTCATTAGAGAAAAAAATGTAATATCAATACTTAATGGAATTCTTGATGGTATTATAACCATTGATATGAATGGAATAATTCAAGACATAAACCCAACATTCACAATGTTAACCGGATTCGAAAAAAAGGATATTGAAAGTAAACATCACAATGTTTTATTCAAAAAATTAAAAATGGATAAAATACTGGTAAAATCAACATTCGTAACAAATATTAATAAAAAAGATAATTCAGAATTGAAAATTGTTGCCAAGTTAAATATAATTGATACTGGAAATGGTAAAAAATATATAGTGCTTATTAGAGATTATAATGAGGCTGAAGGTGTTGAAATATAAATACAAAAAAATCATTTAGCAATTTAATTGTTAAAACAAACATTAAATAATCAAGCATTCCCCCCTATTACTTATCTATAATAATTTTTATTTAAGTAAATTCTTAATATTCAAAATATTTAGTGTTTAACCACATGCTTTACAATAGCTCAAACTTCAATTTTAATATTTCTCATAATTAAAGGTATCAATAATGTACAGTATTTGTACAGGCACTTAACTTTGAAAGATTTAGCACAAAAACCAACTTTAAGCCAAATTTATTAATCTTAAATCATAACTTTATGAAAAAACTACTTTTATTAACATTTGTATTGAGTTTTAGCTTAACAACTTTTGCTCAAACAACAATTTTAACCGAAGATTTTGAAGACGCAACATTGCCATCAGAATGGTCGAAAACATCAAATGGTGTTGGTTGGTTGTTTGGAGTAAATAACGATGGCTATTGGTCAATACCTGATCATACTAACTATGCTTTTGTTGACGATGCCGATGCCGGTAGTACAAATGATGCAAGTGTTGATTATTTAATAACACCTGCATTAGATTTAACTTCGTACTATGCTGTGATAATGACATTTGAAGTATTTCACGAAGGGGAAAGTCCTACAGGAGCAAAGCCTGTTGCAACAGTTGAAGCATCAGTTGACGGTGGCGATTGGGTTGTTGTTGATACAATACCTTATGTTGAAGGTTGGCATTCAGAAACTATTGGACTATCGGATTATATAGGAGAATCAAATGTGAAAATAGCCATACACTTTAATGATTCAAGTATATGGAACAGCGGCATGGGAATTGACGATATTGAAATATATGAGCCAAGCCCTTATAATGCTGCATTAATATCAATAAACAATACCAATTACCTTTTAAAAGGTGATGTAGAATTAAAAGGTACCATAAAAAATATGGGTGCGGTTGATATAACAAGTGTTAATATAACCTGGACAGACGACAACGGAGAATCACTGAATATTGACAACCTTACCGGATTAAATATTGAGCCTGCCGGAACTTATGAGTTTACCCAAGTATCAGGCACCATTGACATGAACGAAACACAAAAATATTTAATAAAAGCATGGGTATCAAATGTTAACGGCAACCCCGACGGCGACAACTCGAACGACACAATCTCAAAAGAGCTTATATCAATAAGCCAAGTGCCACAAAAAGTTGTTGTGGGCGAAGAGGGTACCGGAACATGGTGCGCGTTTTGCCCCGGCGGAGCTGTTGCATTAAAAGATTTAGAACACTATCATCCTGATACATGGATTGGTATTTCTGTTCATTGCACAACAGCCGGAGAAGAACCAATGTGGTATCCCGATTATGGCCTTTACCCGGGAAAACTTAGAGGGCTGCCAAACGGCTTAATAGACAGAGCAGGGCAATGTAATGAATATGGCTTAACCGAATTTGTTGATGCTTATGAAATAAGAGCTGCACAAATTACACCTTTGTCTGTTAAAGTATCAAATATTACGTACAACGATGCCAATAGAGAATTACTATTTGATATAAGCTCAACATTTTATACAAATATTGCCGGCAACTTTAGAATTAATGCTGTAATTACTGAAGATAGTGTAACAGGAGAAGGAGAATTTTGGGCTCAGCATAACTACTATTCAGGCTCTGAAGATTTAATTGACTGGGAAGGTATAAACTGGAAAAATTTACCCGACCCCGTACCTGCTCAAGACATGGTTTACATGGATGTTGCACGCAAACTTTTTGGCGGCTGGGACGGTACAGAAGGCAGCATACCCGATACAGTAGTTGATGGCACAACCTATACGCAATCATATTCATATATAGTACCAGATACTGTTAACGAAAAATATTTGAACGTAATTGGTATGGTAATAAACAATACCACCGAGGAGATAATGAATGCTGCATCAGAACCATTGATAATTACATCGGTACATAGTAAAGCAAACAATAACAGTATAAAACTATATCCGAACCCTACAAAAGGTATAATAAATATTGTTAATGCCACCCATTCAAATATTGAGATATTTAATATAAATGGTCAAAAAATTATGAAAAAAAGAGATATTTCTAATTTTGAATATATCAATTTATCTAAATTTAATGATGGTATTTATATTATCAGAATTATTTCAGGTAATAAAATAACAACTCAAAAAATTGATTTTATTAGGTAGTTGTCTGTATTTAACCCCAATTCTTCATAAAAATAATTGGGGTTAATTTCCATACCCTCCTCCACAAGTTGGAACTCGTAGCGCCTGCTGCGAGAATAAAATTTTTTAATTATTATACTGCCAAATATATCAGTGTTCTGTATGTTAAATTAAGCTCATAGGTTCGGTTGTTCTGAAATTAGTCCTAATGCTTATTATAAATAAACTACCTTTTATTCTCCCAAATCTCCAAATCCTTAATATCGGTATTATCAATTGTAAAGCGTACCATAGTCCTAACCAAATGCATTCCGTAAATTCCGGCAGCTCCTGGGTTAATATGAAGCAACTCCAACTCTTTATCGTAAATTACTTTTAATATATGTGAATGTCCGCTAATAAAAAGTTTAGGCTTTTCACTAAGCAAAAGCTTTTTAATGTTAGGGGCATATCTTTTTGGATAGCCCCCAATGTGGGTTAACATAACTTTAATATTTTCAACATTAAATATTGCTGTCTCTGGGTACTCATGCCTAATAATCTGATTGTCAATGTTTCCATAAACCGCTCGTATGGATTTTTCCTTTTTTAGTTTATCTAAAACCAAAATATCACCTACATCTCCTGCATGCCAAATTTCATCAACATTTTCAAAAAACTTAAGCATTTTTTCATCTATATGCCCATGAGTATCCGAAAGCAATCCAATTTTTATCATAAAACAAATGTATATTAATCCTTAAAATCCACAAATCATAGTATGAATAAATAAACAGCAGGTTGAAATAATTATATATCACTTTTAACTCGTGTGTATATGGTGTTCTCAAAATCTCACAAAGTAGGTGATTTTTCATACACACAACATAAACAATCCGCTTGCGGGTTTATGGATTCTTGCTATATTTGTCAAACCCAAAAACTAAGTTATGCATGTTTTTTATACACCAGAAATTAAAAAAATAACATATCATTTAACCAAGGAGGAATCAAAACATGCCATAAAAGTTTTAAGGCTTAAAATTGGCGATGAGATATGTATGATTGATGGAAAAGGTGGTATGTATTTTGGTATTATTGATGAACCAAATCCTAAAAAATGTATTATCAGGGTAATTGAAAAAATTGAGCAATACAACCGCCGAAATTACTATCTGCATATTGCCATTGCCCCAACCAAAAACATTGAAAGGTTTGAATGGTTTCTTGAAAAGGCTACCGAAATTGGTATCGACGAAATAACCCCTCTCCTATGCCAACGCAGCGAGCGAAAAATAATTAAAGCAGATAGGCTTGAAAAAATAATACTTACTGCCATGAAACAGTCAAAACGAGCATATAAACCAAAACTTAATATGCTTACAAGCTATTCAAAATTTATTGATGAAAAATTTGAGGGTGGTGGTTTTATTGCTCATTGTGAAGAAGTATCAAAACCTTCATTAAAATCACAAGTTACAAAATTTCAAAAAATAACCATACTTATTGGTCCCGAAGGCGATTTTACCATTAATGAAATTGAAATGGCAAAAAGCAAAGGGTATCAAGAAATTAATTTGGGAAAATCGAGGTTAAGAACCGAAACTGCCGGAATTGTTGCCTGCCATACGGTTAATATTTTAATGGATGATTAATAAAAATACAAACAAATAAAATACCCATAATATAATACATTTGTGAACCTTAGTGCCTGTGCCTTCGTGGTAAAATAAAATAAACAATAAATAAATTCATATACTAGTGAAATACATCTTTATTATAATAACAGCAATTATTTTATACCCTGCTTATACAATGGCTCAACCTGTTAAAATAGGATTACTGAAATATGGCGGTGGTGGCGACTGGTATTCAAATCCTACATCGTTGCCCAACCTTATTAATTTCTGTAATAAAAACATTAAAACAAACATAAACCCACAACCGCAAACTATTGAGATTGGAAGTAATGAGCTTTTTAATGTACCTTTTGTTCATATGACAGGCCATGGTAACGTCCTATTTAGTGATTCCGATGTAAAAAATTTACACCTTTATCTTGAATCGGGCGGGTTTTTGCATATTGATGATAATTATGGAATGGATAAATATGTTCGCAGAGAAATGAAGAAGGTTTTTCCAAAACTGGAGTTTATTGAATTGCCTTTTAATCATATTATATACCACAAAATATATAACTTTAATGAAGGTTTGCCAAAGATTCACGAACACGACAGTAAATCGCCGCAAGGTTTTGGTTTAATTTACAAAGGCAGGCTGGTGTGCTTTTATACATATGAATGCGATTTGGGAGATGGCTGGGAAGACCCTGAAGTACACAACGACTCGGAAGATACAAGGCAAAATGCCTTAAAAATGGGAGCTAATATTATTGGTTATGTTTTTAGTGAGAATTAAATAGGAGAACGGAGACAGGAAACGCAATAATAAATACTTGATGCTAGATACTCAACCTTCAGTATTTGCTTTACCGCAAAATAACTAACCGCAGAGACGCAGAGGACGCAGAGAATAATTATTAAAATAAGAGTAACAATAAAAACAATGAAACAATTTAACAATTAACTATAATACTCAACCTTCAGTATTTGCTTTACCGCAAAATAATTAACCGCAGAGATGCGGAAAACGCAGAGAATAATTATTAAAATAAGAGTAACAATGAAAACAATGAAACAATTTAACAATTAACTATAATACTCAACCTTCAGTATTTGCTTTACCGCAAAATAATTAACCGCAGAGATGCGGAGAACGCAGAGAATAA
>CBDUWQ010000189.1:0-7596 GCA_965370965.1 uncultured Bacteroidales bacterium | reverse complement strand
CTGATATTCAAATATATAACATGAATATTTTAACTTAGTAAAGTAGAATTAATAGCCTTAGCTATTAAGAAATATTTGAATTTAATTGCTACAAGCACTAATTATGAAAAGCCCTATTCTATTTCAATTAATAACTTGCGTTTGGGTACCATATTCCCAATCTCTACATTAATTAATTTAATTTTTCCTGAAATAGGTGCTGCTACAACATTTTTCATTTTCATAGCTTCAAGTATCAGTAGTTTGGTTCCTGCTTTTACTTTTTGACCCTCTTTAACTAAAATTTCATTAATAGTACCCGGAATAAATGCCAAAACCATTTTTTCGTTTGGTTTTTCCCAGTTTTTTCTATCCATAAATTTCTTTGTCAGCTGTGTTTTATACGAGGTCCCGTCTATACACAGTGTATCAAATTTCTTTTTGTTAGTCATAATTTATGGTTTAAAACGGTGGAATTCCGTGTTTTTTCTTAGGTTGTCCTACGCTCTTATTTTTTGATACCTCAATTGCATGCATCAAGAATTTTCGAGTCTCATCTGGTTCAATTACTGAATCGACATAGCCTTTAGCAGCAGCCACATATGGGTTTGCAAACTTAGCTTTATACTCTTCAAGTTTTTTCTTTCGCATTTCATCGGGGTTTTCAGCATTCATAATCTCCTTGCGGAAGATGATATTTACTGCCCCTTCTGGTCCCATTACTGCAATTTCGGCACTTGGCCAAGCAAATACAAAGTCGGCACGTAAATGACGCGAGTTCATAGCTATATAACCACCACCATATGCTTTTCTTAGTATTACTGTAATACGCGGCACTGTTGCTTCGCTATAAGCATACAAAATTTTTGCGCCATGACGAATAACTCCTGCATGCTCTTGATCAACGCCGGGTAAATACCCCGGTAAATCTTCTAATGTAACCAATGGCACATTAAAAGCATCGCAATAGCGTATAAAGCGTGCAGCCTTATCAGAGCTGTCGCAATCGAGTACGCCTGCCAGTACTAAAGGTTGATTGGCAACAAAACCAATTGTTTCGCCATTAATACGGCCAAAACCTATTACAATATTTCTTGCAAAATCAGATTGCACCTCAAAAAAATCAGAATCATCGGCAATAGCTTTAATAACATCGCGAACATCGTATGGTTGCGATGGAGTATTTGGAACAATTTTCGCAATTTTATACTCCGATTTAGGTTCCTTTGGCGGAAATGGTTTTGCCTTTTGTCCATTATTCCAAGGAATAAATGTTATTAGTTTTTTAATTTGGTCAAAACATTCAATCTCGCTATTGGCAAAAAAATGAGCATTACCGGTAATTTCACTATGAACCTTAGCTCCCCCAAGCTCTTCCATTGATATTTCCTCGCCCAATACGGTTTTTATAACCTCGGGTCCTGTAATAAACATTTTAGATATTTTGTCAACCACAAAAACAAAATCGGTTAAGGCCGGTGAGTAAACAGCACCACCAGCACAAGGTCCTAAAATTACTGAAAGTTGAGGTATTACCCCTGATGATAATGTGTTGCGGAAAAATATTTCGCCATATCCGGCCAACGAGTTTACACCCTCTTGAATACGCGCACCGCCTGAATCGTTTATTCCAATTAATGGTACACGCATTTTTAATGCATGATCCATAATTTTGGTTATTTTGCGGGCATGCATATTGCCCAATGAACCTCCGGCTACAGTAAAGTCTTGTGCGTAAATACATATCGGAGCTCCATAAATTGTGCCTGTGCCTGTAATTACACCATCACCGTGTAATACTTTGGTTTCCATTCCAAAGTCACGTGCTTCATGCTCTGCAAATAAATCATATTCATGAAATGAATCTTCGTCAAGTAAAGATAAAATGCGTTCGCGGGCAGTTAATTTACCAATAGATTTTTGTTTTTCAATGGCTTTTTCGCCACCCCCTGCCTGAACTTTTTCTCTTCTTTTTAAAAGGTCACGTGTTTTTTGTTTTAACGACATAATATATAATATTAGTTAAACATCTTTGTACCTGTTAATAAATCCCTTTTGCTCACAAATTGAGTTTTTGTGTATTATTTTGGGCGTGCAAGATAAGGATTTTTATTAACTCATAATTTACAAAAACCTGAATTTTGTATTTGTTTTTTTGAAAAAATAAGATATAGTTTTTTATTTTGGTTAATATGAAAAACACTATGTATTTATAGACAGACTCTATTTAGCTGCTTTTAAGTATAGCCCTATGGCAATTAAAGAGAATAGTAAATTTGGTATCCAAACTGCAAATATGGGATTCATATTAGCATTGGTAGCTAATACAGTTGATACCTGCATAAACATTATGTATGAAAAGGCCAAGAATATACCCAGCCCAATATTCATACCTATGCCACCCCTACGCTTGCGCGATGATATTGACACACCTATTAGTGTGAGTATTAGGGTTGAAAACGGATATGCAAATCTTTTGTTTTTTTCTATCTTCCAAATAGTTACATTGTCAGAACCTATCATTGTTTCACTATCAATAAATTCATTGAGTTGCCTATAGTTCATGGCCTCAACAGCCTCAGCTCTACGATGGAAATCAGTAGGGTATAAATTTATTGAGGTATCAATCCGCCTGCCCAATGTTATAATCTCTTTATTGTTTAGTATTTCACGATTTACGTAGTTTGTAATCTTCCATTTATTTATGGTAGTATCCCACTGAACATAATCGCATAATAGTTTTGATACTAATTTTCCCTTTTCAAATTTCTCCATTGAAAATTTGTAACCTATATCATACATATTATTATATGACTCCATGTAAATAAAAGTACCCGGCAAAATTTGTTTATGTATATTTTTAACAGAATAAGCTAATCTTACCCTAATATATTTTTCTTCAAACTCTAATCTTTTTTTATTTGCCGGTGGAATTACCCAGTTTATTAATACAAAAGAAAATATGGTTAAAACAAATGCCGAAATAAAATAAGGCACCATTAAGCGTTTAAAACTTATGCCACTACTTAAAATGGCAATAATTTCAGAATCGTCGGCAAGTTTTGATGTAAAAAATATTACTGCTATAAAAGTAAAAAGTGCCGAAAAAAGATTTGCAAAATAGGGGATAAAATTAAGGTAATAATCAAAAACAATAGCCCTTAAGGGCGCTTCTTTCTCAATAAAATCATCAATTTTTTCTGAAACATCAAAAATTACAACAATACAGATAATTAGCATCAAGGCATAAAAAAAGGTGCCCAAAAATTTCCATATTATATACAAGTCGAGTTTTTTCAAATTATAATATTTTTTACAATCTAAAAGCTACTTTTTTAACCATTTGATTTTTCCATTCGCTAAAACTGCCATTGTCAATATTTAAACGAGCCTGATTAACCAACCACAAGTAAAAAGCAAGGTTGTGGATACTTGCTATTTGCGGTCCCAGCAACTCTTTTGAAATAAACAGATGGCGCAAATAAGCTTTTGAGTAAAACGCATCTACAAATGATGTACCATTTGGGTCGATTGGAGAAAAATCATTTTTCCATTTCTCATTTTTAATGTTTATTATTCCCTCACTTGTAAATAACATTCCATTTCGCCCGTTGCGTGTAGGCATTACACAATCAAACATATCAACTCCACGGCTTATACCTTCTAAAATATTTGCGGGGGTGCCAACACCCATTAAATAACGTGGTTTGTCTTTGGGTAATATCTCATTCACTACCTCTGTCATTTCATACATAACCTCAATTGGTTCACCAACCGATAAACCCCCTATGGCATTTCCTTCTCTCCCTAATTCAGATATTTCGTGAGCTGCTTTTTTTCTTAACTCCGGATAAACGCCTCCCTGAACAATAGGAAAAAAAGTTTGGTTATATCCATATAATGGTTCTGTTTTATCAAAATGCTCAATTCCACGGTTTAGCCAACGCATAGTTAAGTCTAACGATGTGCTAGCATATTTATAATCGGCTGTACCCGGGGGGCACTCATCAAAAGCCATAATAATATCGGCTCCAATTATACGCTGTATATCAACCACGTTTTCCGGTGTAAAAATATGTTTTGATCCATCAATATGCGATCTGAACTCAGCCCCTTCTTCAAAAAGCTTTCGGTTTGCCGATAAAGAAAAAACCTGATATCCTCCACTATCTGTTAAAATGGGTTTTCTCCAATTCATAAATTTATGCAAACCACCTGCCTGTTTAATAACCTCCATTCCTGGGCGTAAATACAGATGATAGGTGTTCCCTAAAATAATTTGTGAATTAATATCATTTTCAACATCGCGTTGATGAATGCCTTTTACTGTACCAACAGTACCAACCGGCATAAAAATTGGCGTTTCTATTTTACCATGGTCGGTGGTAATTTCACCTAACCTTGCCGAAGTTTTATTATCTGTTTTTAACAGTTTAAAATTCATTGATGCTTATTTAAAGGGAGCAAATGTAGTTAAATATTTTGCATACGATAAGGCTGTTGCCCGGCAAATTATTATAAGTTTCGTTATTCAGTATAGTACTCTTTTAAATTTTTCTCAAATACCTTTTTGTTTATTTCGTTTATTTCGGCAATAACAGCTTCCATTTTTTTTAGGCGGGTGTCTATTTCATTTTGTGTTAAATCATTTTCGTTACTAAAAACTACCTTTTCTATATTATAACCGTCATTATCAAGTGTCATAGCAACGGCAGCATTGTAGGTGTCAAAAATAACTACCGATGGTAAATGATTAATATTGTAGTGCATTACCGATTTTACAACTGCATTTTGAACATAATAAATTTGCTGTTTTGCTAAATACTTTGAACCTATTAAAAGGCGAAGCATGTCAATTATTGCAATTTTATTTATTTCATGTCCTTTTTTTAATTCGGCGTATTTTTTATCGTTGGTATTATTAAATAGCTCAATAAAACCTGATGGAAGGTGTACAATGTCGCCCAACTGATTTTGTTTGGTTTGTTTTTTATACTCTTTTTGCGCCAGTTTTTGAGTGTTAGGAACATAATAATCCCATTTTTTTGTTCTTAAATACGTTTCGGTCATTGGTTTTGGCTTCCAATCTGATTTTGGTCGCGTCATTAAAGGCGAGGTAAGGTTTAAATTACCCGATTCAAAAGAGTAAATAAGGCAGTTAATAAAATGAATATAGCCACCTCCAAGTTGTGGATGTAGTGCACTCCAAAGCGTTTTGCTTTTATTGCTCTGCATGCTCTTATTGTTTGTTGAATCATCATTAAAAGACTCTAGTTTTTTATTTTTCAGATTTTCAATAAACGTTGGGTCAAGGGCAACAGGGTAATATGTTATTGCATTTTTTATTCCATCATTACTGCTTGAATGGTAAAGGGCTTTTACATCAAGAATAGAGGTAGAATCGTTTGAAAATGTAATATGTATATTAAAATCGGCTCCCCATTTCATATCAGAAATCTCAACTTTGTTTTGTGCCGACAGATTGCTAAAACAGCAAACAGTATTATTATAAGTGCATATTTTACCATTGTTGTAAATTTAAAACCATTATGCAAATGTATAAAAAAGGAGTGTACATGTTTATAAAGAAAATACAAAAATCCGCAAAAAAGCTATTTTCTTGCGGATTAAGTTCATAACACGCATAATGCCTGTCTGTATTTTATGATAAAACAAATAACTTTGGTATTTATCTCTTTCCAATAATTTGCCTCTTTTTGGGCTTCAATACAAATTTCGGTTTTGTGGTTTTTCTCTCTCTATTTGGTGCTTTAATAATTTTGCCTATAAATACTGTATTTTTGGTATTGCTAACTATTTTATATTCTGTATTGGCAAAATTGGTTAATAGGTAAGTCTGTAGTAACAAGAAAACTACAAATGGTAATTACCTTTATGTATTGAAGATGGTATGTGAGTTTTATTAAAAAAAAAAGTATTGCAAAACAATGCTGGTAATAAAAGGTTTTAGCAGCCTAATAAAGTTGGTTGTTTTTTAATAAAAACATAGATATTGTAATGTTTATACCCAAGATATTTTTTTAATAGCTTTTATTCAAAAATATTTACTAATACACTCAAGATACAACCTAAATAATTCATATTTTTACGTAATATTTGGAATATTATGCACGATATAGGCGTAATATTTGGAATAAAATGCATGATATTGGCGTAAATATTGGAATACAAAAATAGTTTTGTTATATTTGTTTCGTATTATATTCTGATAAACTGTATATTATGAAAAATAGAACTATTTCTAAAAGAATCTTAAAGAAAAGTTCATCACGATTTGGTAGGATTTTAGTTATTACAGGTGCACGACAAATAGGAAAAACAACACTTGTTAAAAAT
Source organism: uncultured Bacteroidales bacterium (assembly GCA_965370965.1). Lineage (GTDB taxonomy): Bacteria > Bacteroidota > Bacteroidia > Bacteroidales > SZUA-534 > GH45. The sequence goes on along the minus strand of CBDUWQ010000189.1, from coordinate 1,260 downwards.
ATCTTCTCCAATTATCCATATATTTCTATTGAAGATCCGGTTGTGGTTCAAGAGTACAAAAAGCTGACAGCTACACAGTGGAGCTCATTATACCCAAAAGCAATTCTTGATGAAATTCAAAAAGAGCCGCAATTAGTTGAGAGCATAAAGTCAGTTTATGATCAATTCCCTGAGCCGCGATACATATTGCTTGGTTCATCACAAATACTATTGTTGAAAAAAATACGCGAATCATTGGCTGGGCGATGTCAAATACTTGAGATGTATCCGCTTACATTGCCAGAGATGCTCACTAATAGTTGGGATGACGAAGTAGGTCTATCATATTTTCAAAATATTATTTTAAATAAAGACAAAAAGGTAATACCATTTCTTTTAGACAAGAAGCATCCGCAAAAGAAAAAGATTTTTGACACATATTTAAAATTTGGTGGTTATCCTGCTATATCAGATTCAACAATACCTGATGAAGATAAGCGGGAGTGGCTAAAAAATTATGTAAGAACATATCTTGAGCGTGATATTCGTGACTTAGCGGAATTGCGGCATTTAGAGCCATTTGTAAAAGTGCAAAAGCTTTTGGCTATAAATACAGCTCAGCTCACAAACTTTTCACAAATTGCCGTTGAGGCTGGGGTTAGCTCAAAAACCGTTCAGCGCTTTTTGGAATATATGGGCATTAGTTATCAAACACTTGTATTGCAGGCATGGAGCAAGAATAAAAAGAAACGGCTTGTTAAATCGCCCAAAGTACATTATTTGGATGTAGGTGTTATGAGGGCAGTATTACAAAAAAGAGATGAGCTTAATGGCCATGAGTTTGAAAGTGCAATTGTTGCCGAAATATTCAAGCAAGTTAAAACTATTGATGAAGATGTTTCATTTTATCATCTTAGAACATCGGACGGACGTGAAGTTGATTTGCTTATAGAAACAGAACATGGCTACATAGCAATAGAGATTAAAAAAAGCGAAACGGTACGTTCTGTTGATGCTAAACATTTAAAAGGATTAGACGATATATTGGACAAGCCAATTATTCACAGGTTTGTTCTTTCGAATGATTTAGGTATTAAGAATCTGGGAAGTGGCACAATAGCCATTCCGGCAGTGCAATTTTTAACTTAATAAGCTAACAAATAACAATGTTTTTTAATGAAACAGATGCATTAAAATTAAATGCACTTGAATTTTTTTTCAAAAAATAATATTTTTATAAAATCAATTATTTAGTCTGATAATCAAATGTATAATTCTCTT
>CBDUWQ010000188.1:0-7704 GCA_965370965.1 uncultured Bacteroidales bacterium | reverse complement strand
CGGCGGTTTCCGATGCCTTACAGCTACATCAAGCTAAACGCATGAATTATTCAGGATAGGGAACTTATAATACACTTCCGCAATATTTGCAGTGTTTGGCATCAATCTCGTGCCCCTCTTTCAGACACTCGGGACAAACAACCGATTGTTGCTGTCTAATGTTTACTTTTGCCTTACCAATTTCAACTGTAACAATTCCGGTGGGTACGGCAATAATTGCATAACCGAGTATCATAATAAAACTTGCAATAAACTGTCCTAGTATAGTTTGCGGCACAATATCGCCAAACCCAACGGTAGTTATGGTTACAATAACCCAGTACATGCTGCGCGGAATACTGTCGAAACCGTTTTGCGAGCCCTCAACTAAATACATTACTGCACCAATAATTATTATAATCATTAATACAGCATATAAAAAAATGCTTATTTTAAACCTACTGGCTTTCATTGCCTTTATTAATAGGTTACTTTCGTTTATGTACCTGTTTAGTTTGAAAACCCTAAAAATTCTAAGCAGCCTTAACGCCCTTATTACAATTAATCCGTGAGTACCAGCAATAAACAAACCTATATACGAAGGCAAAAATGATAAAAAGTCGATAATGCCAAAAAAACTAAATACAAACTTAAAAGGGTGGCGCACAACAATCAAACGCATAATATATTCAAAAGTAAAAATTATGGTTATAATCCACTCTAAATATTGAAATACCTCACCAAAATTTTGTTGTATGCTTTTAACACTTTCAAGTATTACTGCCAAAATGCTTATTACTATTAATACAATAATAATTACATCAAAGGTTTTACCTGCTCGCGTATTTGTTTCAAATATTATATGATAAAGATTCTCTTTTTTTTGTTTTGCATCCATAAAAATAGGGTATTTAAATTAATAAAGTTTTATCGATTAATAGCTGCGAATCTACCTGACTACGCAGTTAGACAGGTGTACGAATATAAGCAATATTACGAACAATGCCTTATACCAAAAAAGTAGGGAACTTCGAGATAACCCTCCTACGGCTGACAGATTCGCATTATTAACTGTTTGCTTGCGGAATTAAGATAACATAATCGTTTTATTTTACATAAATATTATCCTGATTAATTCATAAATCTTGCTATTTGGTAGCAAATTATTAATTATTTGCATATTGCAAATTAAGTGATGTTTTGTAAATAAATATAACGCTTAAATATAATATGTTAATTTTCAATGGTATTAACTACCTCAACAATTAACTCCTGCATTATGCAGGTTATGAATATTTTTACTAATTTGGCTCAATTAAAAGCCATTAAAAATGAAAAAACAGTTACCTGCAATAATTTATATTACCATTGTATTATTTGCCCAATTTGGTTGTAACCGAACATCAAAAGAGGTTACTAAATCAAATACCCAAACAGAAAAAGCAAAAGTTACTTCGCTAAAACCAATTAAAAAGGCTGCTGTTTATGAAAATTTTAATACGTTCTATAACCATTTTCATAATGATTCTGTATTTCAGGTATCGCGTGTAAAATTCCCTTTAAAAGGCTATGCCATTGATACATCGGAAATACCGGTAAACTGGAAAAAAGATAATTGGATAATGCACAAGTACAATATTAATGATATTGACACTGCCCTGTTTAAAGTAGAAACTGCACATGATAAAAACAGCTACACCGAAAAAATTTATATTGAGGGAGGGGGCTTTAAAAATGAGCGCAAATTTAAACGGATAAATGGTAAATGGTATCTGATTTCATACATTGATGAAAATTTATAGGCAAAAAAGAACAATACTTAAATAGAAATAACAAAAATCAAAACGCAAAAAAACAAGTAGCAAAAAATAAAACACAATAATCAATATAAAATTAAACCCCATGCTGGTAAAAACTTACGGAAGTGCTGTTTTTGGAATAAATGCCACTACAATTACAGTTGAAGTTAACCTTACTATCGGATTTATGTTTAGTTTGGTGGGTTTGCCCGATAGTGCAGTAAAAGAAAGCCAACAGCGCATAAATGCTGCATTGCAAAACAACAAATTGAAATATCCGGGCAAAAAAATTGTAATTAATATGGCTCCTGCCGATATACGCAAAGAGGGTTCGGCATACGATTTAACACTGGCTGTGGGAATTTTAGCCGCATCTGGACAAATAACAAGCAACAAGTTAGAGCAATATATTATTATGGGCGAACTTTCACTTGACGGAAGTTTACAACCTATAAAAGGAGTACTACCCATTGCCATAAAAGCACGCGAAGAAGGATTTAAAGGTTTTATTATTCCAAAACAAAATGCACGTGAAGCAGCTGTGGTAAATAATTTAGATGTTTTTGCCGTTGAAAATATTATTGATGTAGTTGAATTTTTGAATGGCACAAAAACAATTACACCAACAATAGTAAATACACGTGAAGAGTTTAACAAAGGGATAAAAAATTACGATGCTGATTTTTCAGATGTTCGCGGACAGGAAAATGTAAAGCGTGCCATGGAAATAGCAGCAGCCGGAAACCATAATATAATAATGATTGGTCCGCCGGGAGCCGGAAAAACCATGTTGGCAAAAAGAGTATCCGGAATTTTGCCCCCATTTACTTTAAATGAGGCATTAGAAACCACAAAAATACATTCGGTATCGGGTAAAATTGATGCAGAAACCTCACTTATGACAACACGCCCATTTCGTTCGCCACACCATACCATTAGCGATGTGGCTTTAGTTGGTGGTGGGCAATACCCACAACCCGGCGAAATATCGTTGGCTCACAACGGCGTACTGTTTTTAGATGAACTACCCGAGTTTCAGCGAACAGTATTGGAGGTTATGCGCCAGCCTTTAGAGGATAGAGTAATTACCATATCACGAGCAAAATTTACTGTTCAATACCCTGCCAGTTTTATGTTGGTTTCAAGTATGAACCCCTGCCCTTGCGGATATTATAACCATCCTGAAAAGGATTGTGTATGCTCGCCGGGTATAAGGCAAAAATATCTTAACAAAATATCAGGTCCGCTGCTTGACCGTATTGATATACATATTGAGGTTGTGCCTGTGCCTTTTGAAAAACTATCGGGTAAAGATGCTCTGGAGAACAGCAAAAATATTAGAGAACGTGTAACAAAAGCCCGAACAGTTCAGAACAACCGTTTTAGCGAGGTTAGCGACATACACAGCAACGCCGAAATGAATACTAAACTAATACGAAAATACTGCAAATTAGATGATACAGGTGCGCAGTTAATAAAAACAGCAATGGAAAAGGTTGGGCTAAGCGCAAGGGCATACGACAGAATTTTAAAGGTGTCGCGAACAATTGCCGATTTAGAGGGTTGTGATAATATTGAACCAACCCATTTGGCCGAGGCCATTCAGTATAGAAGCTTGGATAGGGACAACTGGGGGAGTTAGATTTGTTAACAAAAAAAACCATTAAGGCATTGAAATACTAAGCAAAATACAACTTAACTATTTTAACTTCTTAATGTAAAAAAATGAAAACAGCCTACGCAAAAAAACGAAGTAGGATACGAAAGGTAATTTAACACACATGCCTGCCAAACAGCTCGCCTGTATTAGCAAACAGATAAAATATAAATTATAAACAAATGAAAATTATAATACTACAATTATTGATTTTGGTATCAATAATATCATGCACACAAAAAAGCAATAAAAAGGCAACAACCAACAACCTTAATTATAATGCAAAAGCCTTTTCTGAGAAATTATTTGATATAAATAAAGTAAGCTTAGATTTTGCTACCCAAATAGAGCAAAGCAATATTAAATTTATTGATGCCCTTGTAAACGACCCCTACCAGTACCGCGATTACAGGAATGACCTAAATATTTCAGCTGCAAATATTGGAATATATGTTGCCGATGCACAATATTTAAAAGTTTACGGTTTTATAGAAAAAGCTAACTTATCATCAAAAAGTGCCGGAAAACTCCTAAAACTGATAAAAAATTACAAACTCGACATATCACATTCAAAAATTCAATCGGGGTATAAAACAAGTGATTCTGTTATTTTTATTTTAAACAATGCACTAAAAGATTCGGTAAACGGACTAACTGAATTTGAAAGAAAGCAGTATCTATTTTCGTTGATATTAGGCAATTTTATTGAAAAAAATTATTTTATTTTAAGTGCATTAAACACTAACATAAACTATAATGAAACTAAAGTTAAAGACCTTTTACTTTTGTTAAAAAAACACAATGACCAACTGTCAAAAATATTTTTATTGCGCAATAAGTTTATTAATACCGCGTATAAAAATTATTTGCGTAACGATTTAAAAAAGTATAATGATTATTATTTAGAGAGATCGAGCACACTAATACAATGGAAAAACCAAGCAGCACCAAAGTTAGTTGTTCAAAATTTACTATTTAAAATATCTGAAATGAGAAAGTATATTATTTATGCCGATATTTTAATTGAAGATACTACTGGGCACAAATAGCAAAAAAGCAGGTATTGTAAAAACAACTTTAATATTTCTTAAACCTATTTTGCCTTTTGTTTAACGGCAAAAATATCAACTCCCTTTTTTTTGCCACGAAGTTGAATATTACCAACATCTTTATAACGAAATTGCTTTTTGTCATCAATCAATTCATACAAATTGCCCGATATAAGCAGGTCTTGTTTTAGCTCATTGCATTTTGATTCAATACGTGCTGCAGTATTCATGGTATCGCCGTTGTAGGAAATATCGCGCTTAATTTGACCAACCTGCAAAACCATTACTTTACCAACATGAACACCTGCCTTAAATTTAGGCTCCAATTTGTATTTTCGATGATAATATCTCCTTCTTTTATGTAAAACACCGGCAAAAGCATAAAAAGCTTTAATAAAATTACCTCTTTTTAACCCCTTTTTTAATGTCCACGATATTATAGCACCATCACCAATATAGTTGTAAATTTCGCCACCATAATTATCAACCACAGCCATGTCGTTAAAAACATCTTGAATAAGGTGGCTAAACTTTTTATGTAACAGTTTTTCGGCTATGGTAGTTGAGCTTTTTAAATCAATAAACATAAAAATACGCTCCTCTTCGCGTGGCTTATTCAGCATACCAAAAAACCAATTATTAAAATTACTACTGCCAATTTTTGTTAATGCCCCTTTTAATAGGGTATTTAAAAAGCAAGAGACGTAAAAGTATGATAAAAACCTGATTAAATGTATATTAGTTGCGGGCAATTCAATAATAAGTTCATGGTAATTATGAGTTGAGAAAATATTGATAGATGGTATTGCTGCCACAATGATAATTAAAAAACCCGATAAAAAATAGAGTAATGATTTTATAAACACCATTAGCCTGATAGGAAAAAAGCGTACCAACCTATCGGTAAAAACAAAATCGATAATTGAAAAAAGCAAAGAGGTAAACAGGCTGACAAACGTAATAATAAGGTAAACCGATTCTGTATCAACCAAATTTGAATATATATGAAATATATTATTTTTGCCTGTAAGAAATACGTAAAACAGAAATGCCAGCTCCCAAAAAACAAACTGAAACGAGCCATTGCTTATCAGTTTATTAAAGCGAATTCTTGTTTTTTCTGCTGCAACCATAAATATTTTTTATTTGTAAGCAGTTTTTTACCCACGAATTACACTAATACCGATTGTGAATCAAAGTTACCGATATACTTCATTAGCATTTGTATATCAGTTTTGATTCTACAGCGGCTATACCAGTAATTTTGATTTTAAAATGGTATAATATGCCTAATATTATGCTACTAGTTTGCAGTAGAACCCTCATTAATAAGTGTATTTAAAGCTTCAATTAATACCTTTTTTTGTGCATTAAGCGAAAAGCTCTCTTCAATTGTTTTACGTCCGGCTTTACCTATTTGTAGCCTAAGCTCATCCGATTCAATAAGCAAACACAATTTTTCAATCCACTCATTTTCTGTGCTTGCAAGATAACCGTTTACACCATCATTAATAATATCGGTGTTTACACCAACTGGGCTCATTACTGTGGGCTTTTCCATTGCCATGTACTGAATACCTTTAAAACCACATTTACCTTTGCTCCATTGGTCGGCAGGCAAAGGCATTATACCAATATCTATTGAGTTCAGTTGATCAATTTCGGAGTTTTTGCTCCAAAGTGTGCTTTTTATATTTAATTCGGGATGGTAATAATCAATATCAACAATAACCTTAAAAGTAATGGCATCATTATATATTCCTTTCAGTTTCAATAAAAAAGGCACAGCCATCTCAAAATGCTTTAAGGTGGTTGCACTTCCTGTCCATCCTATACAAACTGTTTTATTTGGTTCTCTTTTAATAGGTGTATGATAATTAGTGTCGATAACCGTTGGAACTATAAGTACGTTTTGGCTAAAAATGTGGGCATAATCGGCTAAATAGCTATTACCCGCAATTACAAGGTCGGCCAGTTCAATGATTTTCCCGGTTTTTTCAGGCTTTTTTAGCCATTTGAGATTACTATTCCCATCGCTTGTGTCATCTAACCAAATGGCATCGTCAAAATCAAAAATCAGTTTTGCTTTGCTTTTGGCAAAACGTTTTTCAAAAAATGTGCTACCTACAAAATGTGCCTCACGGTAAACCAAAATAATATCAAAATTATTAGCCCTAAAAACATCCCGCATCCTTATAAAAAAAGCTTTTATCCCTATCCAAATTTTGAAAAGGTATCGCCCTTTTTGATAAAAAACTTTATCGTCCCATTCGTTAATTACACTCGAGAAGGTAATGTCAAAGCCATTTTGTTGAAAAAAATCAACAAACTGTTCAAACCTGAAACGCTGTCCGGGAGAACGCCCTGTGCGATGTGGAGCTATGTATAGTAAACGTTTTTGCACTTATTATTAAATAATTTTAAATAATGGTGTAAATATACATTTTCAAACCTCAACAGGTAATGTTTTTTCAATTACTTTTTTATTGTTCATTTGAGTTTTTATTGTTATCCAAACAGTAACTTCCAAAGTTTTTATTTCTTTATTTATTAATGCAACATGAAAAATTATAGCATTATCATTAAGTTTGCCAGTAATATCATTTCTTTTTCCTTTATGGAAATAAAAGGCAGAATATTTAACCTTATTTAGTTTTTTGCCTGTTACTTTAATAATTGTTGTACCACCGTTAGATGTGTTATTCAAAACCTTGTAATTAAAAACCGGATAATTCTTAATTAGTTTGCTTGTTTCTGAGTACTCTTTTGTACCGGGTTGCAATTCATTATTACTATAGGGCATTTCGGCCATCAACTTTCCTGTTTTGTAATACTTTTTTTGAATCCCCTGTTTTTTTCCTTTTATAAATGGGGTTATACGATAGGGTTTGCCATTTTGGTAAAACCAAGTACTTATCCCATCTTTTTCTCCATTATTATAATAAATGGTTGAGTGTATTGTACCATCGGAATAATAATTATTGGCTACCCCGTGGCGCACCCCTTTTAAAAGTTCAACATCCGATTTTAGTTTGCCTTTTTTGTTATAGCGCTTTTTTACTTGTACTAACTCGGTGTTTTTATTGGTATTTGGCTGTTCAGGTGTTTTTACTATAATTTTTACATATACAAAATATGCCAAAATACAAGTTGCTATAATAGTAATTATCCATTTAACTTTATCCATATTTTATTGTTTTATCTGTTTAAAAAATGCTAC
>CBDUWQ010000187.1:0-7767 GCA_965370965.1 uncultured Bacteroidales bacterium | reverse complement strand
CATAACATATTGACCGTTGTTAGTTTTTTAATTAAACATTATTTGTTAAATAGTTTTAGTTTCTAAAATATTTATATACTTTTACTCCGAATTAAAATGGAAACAACAAATCAAATACAAATTATTAGTTTTTTCTTCTGCTGGGAAGAGAATGATTCTCATTGCACATCTAAAGGCAATGCTTTAACATCTTCAACAATTATTATTACCCCTTAGGGGGTTTGAGTTTATATTATCCAACCTGTATATATTGATATTTTCAATACCTAAATTGGACAGTTGTGTGTAATATTCATAATTTTCAATGCTCATAATAATCAATTTAGGTAATGTTTAACTTTCAAAAACAAATACTAATATGATTGTATTAAAATTTGGTGGCTCATCAGTTGCCAATGCAAAAAGAATAAAGCAAATAGCCAATATAATTAATGATTATAAACACCACAAGCAGCTTGTTATTGTTTTTTCAGCCTTACAAGGGGTTACAAATTTACTTGATGATAGCGGTAATTTTGCATTAAAAGGTTCAAATAGTTTTCAAAAATCTTTAAAAACAGTTGAAGATCAACATTTTGAGATTATTAATGAACTTGTTGAGCCTAAAAACCGCACCGTTATTGCTGCGCATATTAAAATGCTTTGTAACCAAGCCGAGGAGATTTGTCAGGGTATATCAATTTTGGGCGAATATAGTAATCGTTCAAAAGCAAAACTTTTAAGTCTTGGAGAACTGATGTCGTCAGGGGTAATTAGTTCGGCACTTAACCATTTAGGGCATCGCAATCAATTGTTAAGTGATAAAAAAATAATTGTTACCGACAGTAATTACCTTTCAGCTCGTATTAATCATGCCAAATCGAGAAGAAATGCTGAAATTTTATTTAATAAAGCCAATGGAATTTTCATAATACCGGGTTTTATTGCACAAAACGGCATGGGCGAAACAACTACTCTTGGGCGAGGTGGTTCTGATTTTACTGCTGCCCTGCTTGCCAACTATTTAAATGCCAAACGTTTGGATATTTGGACAGATGTAAACGGAATGCTTACTGCATCGCCCGATATGGTTTCATCGGCCTATACAATACCTGCAATGAGTTACGAGGAGGCCATGGAGCTTTCGCATTTTGGAGCAAAAGTAATTTATCCACCAACCATTCAACCGGTACTTGAGCTTAAAATACCCATACGCATAAAAAACAGTTTTGATCCCCAACAGCAAGGTACTTTAATAGGTGATAATTCTGAGATAAACGGAAGCAATGTAAAAGGGTTTTCATCAATAAACAGTATTGCATTAATAACCATTGCCGGGAGTGGCATGGTAGGAGTTCCGGGAATTGCAATGCGTGCATTTAAAGCACTGAGCGAAGTTGATGTTAATGTGTTGTTTATTACACAATCATCATCAGAGCATACCATATGTATAGGTGTTTATGCTACCGAATCGGGAATGGCATGTAATAAACTTGATAGTGAATTTGAAAATGAGATTTTACGTAAAAAGGTAAATAGGGCATTGTTTGAAGATAAACTTTCAATTGTTGCCATGATAGGCGATAAAATGAAAGAGAGTATAGGGTTGGCAGGACGTGCCTTTAAATTACTGGGAGACAATGGTGTAAATATTAGAGCTATTGCTCAAGGTGGAACCGAGCGGAATATTTCAATGGTTGTTTCTGAAAAAGACACAAAAAAAGCACTAAACGTATTGCACGATGGTTTTTTCTTATCTAAATACCGAAAAGTACACCTTTTTAATGTTGGTATTGGTACTGTTGGAAGTAATATGCTTAACCAAATTAAGGAGCAGGTAGGGTATCTTAAAAATGAATACTCTATTGATGTTAGGCTTGTGGGGGTTGCAAATTCAAAAAAAATGCTGTTTAACCAAAAAGGAATTTCGTTAAATAATTGGAATGAACATTTGCTTGATAAGGGCGAGCCTATGAAAATAGACAGTTTTATTAATATGATTAAAGAATTGAATTTGCGCAACAGTATTTTTATTGACAATACCGCATCGGTCGATATTGTAAAGGCTTATAAAAAGGTTGCAGAATTAAATATTCCGATAGTTACTTCAAATAAAATAATGGCATCATTACCTATGAGTGAATACGGTAGTTTTAAAAGTATGATAAAAAAGCGAAACCTAAAGTTTTTGCACGAAACTAATGTTGCGGCAGGTTTGCCTGTGCTAAAAACCATTGACGATTTGGTAGCATCGGGCGATAAAATAACCAAAATACAGGCTGTGTTGTCGGGTAGTTTAAATTATATATTCAATAATATAAGCAATAGTGTCTCGTTTAGCGATGCAGTAATTCAGGCACGCAAAAAGGGTTTAACCGAACCCGACCCTGCAATTGACTTAAGTGGTTTAGATGTTAGGCGTAAAATTTTGATATTGGCACGTACAAGCGGTTACCTGCTTGAGTTAGATGATGTGAATAAAAAAGATATAATTCCTGAAACTGATTTAGAGGCATCCGATTTTAATGAGTTGCTAAAAAACCTTGAAAAGAATAATACTGTTATTGAAGACCTGCGAAAAGAGGCAGCAAAAAACAATAAAAAACTTAGGTATATTGCTGAATTCGATAATGGAAAAGCAACCACCGGACTGCAACAGGTTGATGCCAGCCACCCTGCTTACCATTTAGATGGGATGGACAATATTATACTGCTTTATACACGCCGCTACAATAAACAGCCTTTGGTTGTAAAAGGTGCAGGAGCAGGACCCGATGTTACAGCATCAGGGGTTTTTGCCGATATAATGCGTTTGGCTAATAAGTAAAAAACATAAGCGGAGAGCAGAAAACTTAAAACTTTAAACATGAAACAATCAAAAAAAAATAAAATAAAAGCATTTTCGCCTGCAAGTGTTGCCAACGTATCGTGTGGCTTTGATGTGCTGGGATTTGCCATGGATAAAATTGGAGATATTATTGAAATTGAGAAGAACAATAGCGGACTTGTTATAATTGAAAAAATTGATGGTCCGGGAAACCTGTCTACCAACCCCGATAAAAATGTATGTGGAGTAGTTGCAAAGGCAATGCTCAAAAAACTTGAAACATTAAGCGGGTTAAACATACAACTTACAAAAGGCATTTTACCCGGCAGTGGATTGGGCTCAAGTGCGGCAAGTTCGGCAGTAACGGCTTTTGCAATAAATGAGTTATTTAACAAACATTTTTCAACTAAAGAGTTAATTGAATTTGCAATGTTAGGTGAAAAACTGGCGTCGGGTACAGCACATGCCGATAATGTTGCCCCTGCATTGTTAGGCGGCTTTGTTGCTATTAGAAGCTACAACCCTCTTGATATTATTGAAATTCCCGTTCCAAAGGAGTTGTTTTGTGTGGTAATTCACCCCAAAATTGAACTACGGACTGAACTGTCAAGAAATATATTAAAAAAGCAGGTTGAGCTAAAAACCGCCGTTAAACAGTGGGGCAATGTTGCAGGATTAGTATCGGGATTATATAGCGAAGACTATGATTTAATTGGACGCTCGCTTGAAGATTTTATTGTGGAGCCTATGCGGTCGGTTTTAATACCGGGTTATAATGAAATAACAGAAATATCAAAAAAGTCTGGTTCCTTAGGTTGTGGTATTTCAGGTTCCGGCCCATCAATATTTTCGCTATGTAAAGGCATTGCAAAGGCAAATGAGGTTGCTGCAAATATAAAAAGTAAGGCAAGTAAACTCAATTTTCCTTTTGATATTCATGTTTCAAGAATATCCCAAAAAGGAACAATGTTAATTAATGATTAATACCTAAATTGAGCGATTATGAACTTTGAAAACCACCCTGCCTACCGAACAGGCAGGCATTGTCATTTTTTTTTTGCACACAATCGCTCAATTTAGGTAATACTTTTATTCGCGCATTTTCGATAAATTAAAAAAAACATGAAATTTTACAGCTTAAAAGATAAAAACCATAGTGCAACTTTTGCTCAGGCAATAATTAATGGCTTAGCACCAAACAATGCACTCTATTTTCCAAAAAGGATACCTGTTTTTAGTAACAGTTTTTTTACGCATTTGCATGAAATGTCATTACCTGAAATTGCAAAACAGGTTTTATTGCCTTATGTAGATAATGACATTTCAGAAAAAGTATTGGAAGAGATTGTAAACGAGGTATTTAATTTTAAGATACCTTTGGTTGAGGTTGAGCATAATATTTTTGCCCTTGAGCTTTTTCATGGTCCTACTTTGGCATTTAAAGATGTTGGAGCACGATTTTTTGCAAAAAGCATGCAATATCTTAAAAAAGAGGGTAATATAAAAGTTATAGTTGCAACATCGGGAGATACAGGCAGTGCTGTTGCCAACGCTTTTTATGGTATTGATGGTGTTGAGGTTATAGTGCTTTACCCAAAAGGCAAAGTTAGCGAAATTCAGCAAAAACAATTTACTACACTTGGAAAAAATATAAAGCCCATTGCCATTGATGGCACATTTGACGATTGCCAAAGATTGGTAAAATTGGCTTTTGCCGATGCATCCTTGAACAGTACTTTGACCCTTACTTCGGCAAACTCAATAAATGTTGCTCGTTGGATACCACAATCGGTGTATTATTATTGGGCTTATGCACAATTAAAAGAACATAATCCGCAAATAGCTATTGCCGTACCAAGTGGTAATTTGGGTAATTTAACGGCAGGGCTTCTTGCAAAAAAAACCGGACTGCCTGTTAACCATTTTATTGCAAGTAGTAACCAAAATAATATTGTACCCAATTTTTTAAAAACAGGGGTGTATTCTCCCAAAGCATCGGTAACAACCATTGCCAATGCCATGGATGTTGGTAAACCAAATAATTTTCCTCGTTTATTGGAGATGTTTAATGGTAACTATCCAATAATTAAAGAGGAAATTTCGGGGTATGCATATAGTGATGAGCAGATAAGGCAAACCATACGAGAGTGTTTTTTTGAGAATAACTATTTGCTCGATCCACATGGAGCTACAGGTTATGCAGCAATAAAATCATATTGTAAAAGGGTAAATAGTATAGGTGTATTTTTAGAGACAGCCCACCACGGTAAATTTCATAAAGAAGTTGAAAATACCATTGACGCAAGGCTTGAGTTACCTCAAAAATTACAGGACTTTGTAAATAGAGATGCGGTTTTTGAAGAATTACCGGCTAATTATAAGTCTTTTAAAGAGTATTTAATTGATAAATGTTTTTTTTAGTTAACGCAACCATGCGTACTCTATGTTCATCTGAAAAGCAATTGAATTAATATTATTGTAATTATGGTAAATCAAATAGCACTGCAAAAAGTATTAAACCTTAGGTTATATAAAATTTTCAGAAAAATGGGCATTCCCCGTGGTAAAGTATTGTTGAATACTGATTTACATGATGACTTGGGATTTGATAATTATGATATGAACATATTTTTGTTTTTTCTGGAATCAAAATTTAATATTAAAGTAAATGATATTGAGATTGCAAAACTTACTACAATTGCTAACACCCTACATTTTGTTGAAGAAAAATTAGATGTTGCATAAAGTAAAAAAAAACTGATTTTGTAGAGTTTGCTTGCTGATACTTAGGGCTTGCTCATAAATAAGTCCGAGGATTTAGGAATAATATTTTGTGCATAGGCAAAGCAAAAAACACAATTATAGCGGGGATATGATGAGTATTTTTAATGAAGCATATGTGCAAAAGATATTTATAAAAAAAGGAAGTTATTTTTGAGCAAGCCCTAACCTGAATAATTCATAAACTTTTTGAAAAAGCAGTTAACATATTAATTATCACAACAAAAGGGTATTTTAGTAAAAAAATTAATTTTTGAAAAAGTTTCCAAGTGCATTTATTTTAATGCATCTGTTTCGTTACGAAACCCTTGAAATATAAAGATATATCGGCGGTTTCCGATGCCTTACAGCTACATCAAACTAAACGCATGAATTATTCAGGCTAAGTAGTCTTATTATTTACTGATTCTCACATTTTCTCCTGTTTTCCCTCTTCCTTGTAATTCAAACTGCGCCAATACTAAAATTTTTACTAAATTAGCCAAAAGCAAAATTGTACTTTATTTATGGCTAATATTATTTCAATAATAAACAATAAAGGAGGAACCGGAAAAACAACTACGGTTTTAAATCTTGGTGCAGCACTTAAAAACATGGGGCATAAAGTGCTTTTAATTGACCTCGATACACAGAGTAATTTAACCCATGCACTGCATATTAAAGGCGACAATAAGCATATTGGCGAAGTATTGCTCAATAAATGCTCAGTTAAAGAAAGTATTCAACAGATTGAGGGAATTGATATTATACCATCGAATAGTAACTTACTCGATTTTGAGTACATGATAAATAATGAGCCCGGACGTGAGTTTTTACTGCGCGAGGCTTTGTCAAAAACTAATGCGTATGATTATATATTAATGGATTGCCCGCCAAGCATGGGAACCTTATCAATTAACTCAATGGTTGCGGCTAATTCGTATATTGTGCCTATGCAGGCCGAAAATTTTGCCTTTATTGGGCTCGACCGTATATTGCAAACTGCCGAAAAGGTAAAACTTAGGATGAACACCGATTTAGAATTATTAGGAATCTTGTTTGTGAAATACCGCCCACGTACAAAATTTGGGCAGGCTGTTGTTTCAAATATTGCACAAAATGCCCTTTTAAAGAACAAACTGTTTAACAGCTATATTCGTCAAGATATTCAATTAATGGAGGCTCCTGCATTTGGGCAATCAATTTTTGAATATGCGCCTAAAGGTCGTGGAGCCTATGATTATATGACTTTTGCAAAAGAACTGCATCAATTAATAACTGCTAATGAGTAATTATGGCTAATAAAAAAAGTAAAAAAAACATTAATCAGTTTAAGGAAGCCCTGTTTAGCAATACCAACTTTCTTAAAGAGTCTGAAGCATTTGAGGATAAAAGTAAAAAAGTAGAAACAGTTAACAATGATGTAATTGATAATGAGGTTCGTGAAAAATTTAAGCTACTTGCACATTTTGAAAAGGTTGACGAAAAAGAGCTGATTAACAAAGCCCTAAACCACTATTTAAAGCTAAAAGGGTTGCAGTTGGAGCAGGCAATGAAAGATAGTAATAAGTAATTTGTTAATAGTATAAATATGATTTTAGAGATTTTAAAATATACAATTCCGGCATTAATAGTGTTTTTAACAGCCTATTTTGTGTTAAACAAGTTAATTAATAACGAAGACAAAAGAAGGAAAGTTGAAGCAATACTTAACAATCAAAAATTGATTA
This sequence comes from uncultured Bacteroidales bacterium, assembly GCA_965370965.1. GTDB lineage: Bacteria > Bacteroidota > Bacteroidia > Bacteroidales > SZUA-534 > GH45. The sequence continues at coordinate 471 of CBDUWQ010000187.1, read as the reverse complement.
CTCCCATTAGGTTGCAGGCCTATGAGCGCATGATATTGATGCTTGAGCGAATTTCGCCGCAATCGTTGGTTCTGCGTACTCAAAAAACCAAAATGACCAACCAGCAGCTGCAAACGGCACTATTGAAAAACATACGAACTGAATTTGAGCACAATATGGCTCACCAGCTGTATATTAGCGATAAGGCATGGGAAAATATTAAAACAGCAAAAGAAAACCTATTAAAACTTATTAACCAAAATGCCATTAGTCTTAAACCCGAAGCACCAGCAATTCAGCTTAGTAAGTTTATTCTTGAGAAAATACTTGATTCCGATAAAGACCCTACCCAAAAAGCTATCCAATACTTAAAATCTGAGATACGGACTCTTTTTTAGTATCTTATTAATGATATTTTATTTAAAAAAAGCTGAAAGATTGATTTAGCCTGAATAATTCATAAACTTTTTGAAAAAGCAGTTAACATATTGA
>CBDUWQ010000186.1:0-7859 GCA_965370965.1 uncultured Bacteroidales bacterium | reverse complement strand
ATTTTCACAGAATCTGAATACTCTTTATCGGCTACCCTGTAATTATCAAAACGCGCCCCAACTGATGCTTTAAATTTATTCCAATTTATTTCGTATTGAGCAAATACTCCCATGGTATTTGTGGTTTGGTTAGCAACCGTAACATTATCGGTATGCGGAATACTTGTAATTGTATCGGCATTAATAACAGCATTACTATAATCAGGATATCCATGTTTTTTATCAACAAGCCATGCACCATCATTTTCAATACCCATTACCAAATTTGAAATACCAAAATCGGCATTATACTGAGCACCTACTGTATAAGAGAAATCTTTAGTATTTCCATAATCACTTAACGATTTGCTTGCTCCATAGTATGAATCTCTGTTAACCCTTTGCCCTGAAACAAAAACTGAGAACAAATCAATTTCCCTAAAAAACTGCTCATAAGTCAATGCTCCTGTTGTTATGTTATGGTTTAATGCCTCTGCAATATCAGCCTCATGAACCGAATAATCAAATTTATTTCCGCCACGTCTCTCTTCTTTTATAGTGAAAAAATCAGCAATTAATTTATTCCTTATGCCAAACCTATGGTATAATCTGGTTCCAACTGTCATATTGTTTAATGAAGCTATTTCAGAATAATCATCATTATTTGCATCAAATGGCTGCCTGTTTCGGTAAAAACCATAAAGAGCCATGCCTGTTTTATTATCGGCCGATACTACTGATGTATTAAAATTAACTGAATTGTCTTGAGCAGGCTTTCCCGAATTATCAAGTCCAACACCAATAATTCCCGTATTAACGCCAAACTCGTATGAATTATTTATTGGGTCTTTAAGTATTAAATTTATTGTACCAGCAATGGCATTACTACCGTATAATGCTGATCCGCCTCCACGAATAACCTCAACACGCTCAATCATACTTGATGGAATAAGCTCTAAACCATAAACACCTGCCAATCCGCTAAAAATAGGGCGGCTATTAATTAATATTTGAGAATATGAACCTTCCATTCCATTCATCCTGACTTGTGAAAAACCGCAATTTTGACAGTTATTTTCCATCCTTACACCCGGACAAAAGTTTAAACCCTCGCTTAATGTAACCGACTGCGTTGTTGCAAATAATTTAGACGTAATTGTATTAACTATAGTTGATGATTTTACCCTGTTTGTTGCATTTCTGTCACCTGTAATCACAACCTCCTCAAGCCCCAAAACATCTTGCTCTAACTCAAACTTTAATTCTTTGGTCTCGTCTGCTTTAATTGCAATTTGCTTTTCCTTTGGTTTATAACCTAACGATTGCACAACAATTGTTAAGGTACCTACTGGCAGGTTAATCAATTGGTAATGCCCCGATTCATCTGTTGTAACACCAATTGTGGTTCCTTTAACACTTATTGTTGCAAACGGTATATGTTCACCGCAACAAACAACGTGTCCAACAAGGTTTGCATCGGTTTTTATTTTTTGTGCATAATTAACCTGTATAAATGACAATATAATTATTGTCATAATATATATTTTGTTCATTGTATTGTGTTTAAATTATTGATAAATATATTGTTTGTTCTGCACATACTTCTACAATGTAATAATACAGAACAGCATAATTATAAAACTTTTGCTATAAAAATATGTATGGATAGTTAATATAAAAATGGGGGAGCCCTGCCTTGATGCTGGTTTACGCAGGGTAACAAATACAGTGTTTTTAATTTAAAGAAAATTACCTTTCTATCAACAAATGCAATTAAAGCAAAAGCTATAATAAACAGAGGAAAAAGAATCTCTAAATTATGAAAGAATAAAAAGTCTGCATTTGAATGATGGTGTGATTTTATCGGATTTGAATCGTTTGACTTACTAAATGGGTGAGCATGCTCAATTATTGTTCCGTCATTTAATTTATGAACATGCAAAAATACAGCTTTGTTGACAATAAGCAATCCTATTACCCCTATCATTAAAAGGGTAATGGATTTTATTGCTATATTTCTTGCTGTATTTTTCATACTTTTAAACTTACCCTTCTCTCTGTAAACAGATAAATAATTTTTGCAAATGTAGATAATTTAAAATATTATGCAATAACTAATTTAATTTTTGGCTTGTATTGTCCTTTTTGCCGCTTTTTAGTTTAATTTGCAAACAACAAATTTTTATGATGGATAAAAAACAGATGATTGAGCAGATTAACGAGTATGTGAAAAATACTATGATTGACTATCTTGATATTAAATTTACTAATATTGGCAATGATTTTATTGAAGCTACAATGCCTGTGGAGGCCAAAACCTTTAATCCGGCAAAAATATTGCATGGCGGCGCAATGATGGCTTTGGCAGAATCGGTTGGTAGCGCATTATCATACCTGTTTATTGATAGAGAAACACAAGATATACGTGGTGTTGAAATTAATGGCAACCATGTGCGAAGCACCTCATCGGGAAAAGTTACAGCACGAGCAACCTTAATTCATAAAGGCAAACAAACACATGTTGCCGAAATTAAAATAACCGATGAAAATAATAATTTGCTTAATGTTAGCCGAATGACAAATATAATAATTGAAGTAGCTCCGAAAAGCCAAAATAGTATAACCTAAATTGAGCACAAATTGACTAACAAAAAAACAAATACAGATCTTATAAAAAAAGCTATCCATTCCGGAATTCCGTTTGCAATATGGTCGTTACCGGCTACCCAAAAGGTTGAGAGGGTGTTTTGCAAGCCTAATAACCTTATAAAAACCTATTCTCAAAAAAATATCGACAACCATAAAGGATTTATTTTTGCACCTTTTCAGGTATGCAAACACTTTCCAATTTACATTATACCTTTTGGCGATACTATTGACAATATTGATTTTAGTAGCAACCATTCAGTTGATAACCACATTGGAATAAAGGAGCAGTTTACTTCAAACATTGACTTTTCAAAAAAAGAACACATTAATCAGGTTAAAATTTTTTTAAGCGTGTTTAGTAAAACAGATATCAAAAAAGCTGTACTGTCACGCAATAAGTGGCTTTCAAAATACAACCTAAACCAAATGCCCGACCTGTTTGATGCACTAAATAAAAATTACCCCAACGCATTTGTTTATCAGGTATATATACCCAATGCAGGCTATTGGGTAGGTGCAACCCCCGAAATGCTATTCTCGTCAAACAATGGTAGTGCCACAACCGTTTCGTTAGCCGGAACTCAACCTTTTAAAGCTATTGATAAGGTAGTTTGGGATCATAAAGAACAAGTAGAACAAGAATTGGTTACAGAGCATATCCGTAGTGTTATTTCAGAATTTGGAATTACCGGAGTTCATGAAACAGGACCTGAAACAGCCAAAGCGGGGCAATTAGTACATATTAAAACACAAATAGATTTTAATAAAGAAAAAATACATAACCGCATTGGACAATTTATTGAAAAACTACACCCTACACCGGCAGTATGCGGGTTGCCTGTAAAAGACTCATTGGAATTGATTTTAGAAACCGAAAGATACGATAGGGAATATTATACAGGTTATCTTGGTCCGTTTAATCTTGACAATAAAACCAACCTTTTTGTAAACTTGCGCTGTCTTAAAGCATTTAATAATGGGGTAGTATTATATGCCGGAGGAGGAATTACAGCTGAATCGAATCCTGAAAAAGAGTGGGAAGAGACAAAAATGAAAATACAAACCTTGGAGCAAATTTTAGAACAATTATAAACCTGAAACCATGAGTCCACTTCGAAAAGAACAATTTAGCCACGAATCTACCTGCTACGCAGTTAGACAGGTGCACGAATATAAAAATTAAACGATCAGAATATCAATTATTTATAAATGATAAAATTTCACAAATTCACTAAAACTATGTTTTCGGAGTAAACTCAACCTTAAACTTTGAACTTTAAACCTAAAACTTTCTAACTTTGAACTTTTAAACTTTGAACTCTAAACCCACAACATACAAAAGCAGCAATATAAAAACAGCACAAGTACTTGTTGAGCAATGCTACAGTTTTGGTGTTAAGCATGCTATTATATCACCGGGGTCGCGCAATGCCCCTCTAATTATTTCATTTGATAACCATCCGTGGTTTACATGCTATTCTATTCCTGACGAAAGAAGCGCAGCATTTTATGCTCTTGGCATGGCACGGCAACTTAACAAGCCGGTAGCCATTATTTGCACATCGGGTACTGCTGTATTAAACTTTGCGCCTGCCCTAACCGAGGCTTATTATCAAGGAGTACCGCTAATAGCAATTACAGCCGACAGACCACCTGAACTAATTGACCAAGAAGATGGGCAAACCATTAGGCAAAACAGTATTTTCAATAACCATATTGGTTTTTCAGCAAATTTATCGGTTAATAACGATGCAAATTCAGTAAACAAAAACAAATTACTAATAAAAAAAGCTCTAAGTACAGCATTAGGATTAGGAGTACACACTAACAAACTACCTGTACATATAAACATACCCTTTAGGGAGCCGCTTTATGAAACCTGTACACTTAAAGTAGATAAAGAAGAGATAGTAATTTCATCTTTAAAGAAAGTACTTACACTAAAACAAAAGCAAAAGTTTGCGGAAGCATGGAGTAATAGCGACAAAGTGCTTCTAATTTCAGGAGTATCATTACCTAACAGCATTTTAGAAAAAAGCTTAAACAAGCTAACAATAGAAAAGAATATTGTGGTTATTGCACCTCCAACTGCAAATATTAATGAAGGCAATGTTTTTACAACTGCCGAAAAACTGTTTTTATCAATTACGAATAATGAAATTGAAAGGTTTAAACCCGATTTATTGATAACCTTTGGCGGTTCGGTTGTTTCAAAAGCTGCTAAAATATTTTTACGCACAAATAACCCTTTGTTTCACTTTGATATTGATGTAAACCCTACAAAAATAGATACTTACAATTGCCTAACCGAATTATTTAATATTGACACAATTCATGTTTTTAATTTTATTTTTAAAAATCTTGAAAAGAAAAACTCCCTGTACAAAGAACTATGGGAGCAAAAAAACAAAAAAGTAATTGCAACCGGTAATAAACTGTTAAGTAATATTGCATGGTCTGATTTATTGGTATTTAAACTGTTTTTTGAGAATTTAAAAACCAATATAAATTTACACTTAGCTAACAGTACACCAATACGTTATGCCGAATTATTTTCCAAACATAAAAAAGCAAACTATTACTGTAACCGAGGCACAAGCGGAATTGACGGATGCACATCCACAGCTGCAGGGGCTGCTATGGCATCTGACAAAGCAACGGTATTAATTACAGGTGATATTGGTTTTATTTACGACTCTAATGCTTTTTGGAATAGCAATGTACCTAACAACCTTAAAATAATACTTATAAATAATGGTGGGGGTAATATTTTTAAAATAATTCCGGGTCCCGAGCAAACCAAACAGCTTAGTAAGTATTTTGAAACACAGCAACAAGCCAAAGCTGAAAAAATATGCGAAGCCTTTAGTGTTGATTATTTATCGGCAAAAAACAGTGAACAGCTTAAAAACAACCTTAGTTTATTAATTGCTTCTCAAAAATGTACTGTATTAGAAGTTTTTACCCCATCCGACGAATCAGCAATAATTCTTAAAGCATATAAGCAATAGTATTTTTGTAACTATTCAGCTTCTTTTAATAATACTACAATATTAGATACCAATAGTTCGTTAAATTTTGAGACCTAACAGGTTTTACAAAACCTGTTAGGTCTGATTATCAGTAATATACGCAGTATTTTCCATAAGATGCATATTGCTAAATAGTTTCAATACGCTTTTTACTCTTGAGGTTGTTTAAAAGGTTTTACACCCCCAAATTTATAAATAATCGATAATTGTTGTTGTTGGTCAAGATTTTTCCAATCAGTTATATGAAACGAAAGGTTGAAAACACCTTTTACATTTTCATGATTAATAAGATACCAAATAACATCGGTGCGCAGGTAGTTTTTAGCATGGTAAAAATGGTCGCCCTGAGCAAAAACATGGCTACCACCGGCACTTAAAGTCGATTTAATAGCATAGTTTTTATATTTTGCGTATAACCCTGCAAAAAAGCTATTACCGGCAATGTTCCCGTTAGTTACATTGCGCTCGCGATAGTTTGAATTTAATATACCTGCTTTTATATATCCATCAATTTTTGAATCATCATTGGTTTTTAAACCAATTTGCAGTGCGTATCCAATATAGTCTTTTATATGGTCGCCGGGTATATCAATAGCAGGACCGGCATCATGGTACATAATAAAATAGTTTTGAAGAAAAAGGTTGTTATGGGAGATTTCTCCTGAAAAACCTACGGTAAAGTTTTCGCGTATTGTATCTGTTTGGCGGCTAACCCAATCGGCAAAAATATTCTGTTTACCCCAATCCCATTTTAATTCAGTATAAAGCCCTTCAATATTTGGTCTGTAATACAACAGTGTATCGGTAAGCATAGCAAGCGGAAAGTCAATACGGTTTTTGCGAGCAAAACTACCCATTAAAAACTCTTTGGTTTTATCTGAATATTGATAGTACAGAATAATTTTTGGCTTATGAAAATCAATTCCGCTTCCAAATTCAAAAAGCTTACTTGAACCAATCCTAATTCTATGTTTATCAATTTCTAGTCCAATCTCAAATGCGCCCCTTGTGCCTAAAATGGTTTGTGGTATTGCATAACCACTAAAGTACTCACGATTATCGCCTATCCCGTCAAATAGCACATTATATTCAAAATTTTGACCTATTCCATAAAAGGGGAGAACTAAAAATAATAAAAGTAGCTTTTTCACAGATATTGTTGTTGTTTTAAATCGTTTCAATTGTTTACCGTATTGTTAGAAAGCATGAGAATATAAACATAAAAAAGAGATTTTTTTTTAAATGTATAAATTTTAATAAGATATCCAATGCTTATTTAGTATATGTGCTTATTGATAAAATAGAATGCTATTAGTAATACTTTGTATATTAGTGAGTTTAGATAAATATCTTTTAGTTGGGTCCTTTGATTAATTAATCAGTGAGACTATATTAAAAATAATAATACACTTTCAATTCTATTTTATAAAAATGGTTTTCTTAATGGGAAACAAACTGGATATTATAATAATGGTATAATTGCTTCTGAAATTATCTATAAAATGGAAATTCAGATTGGTATTGAAACACAATATTATGAAAATGGGAAAATAAAGGAAATAATAAACAACGATTACATTCTGCATTAGGGTATTTAACTCCTTGGGAATATGAAATGAAATATTATAAGGTTAAGGATGTAGCATATGTCTTAAAAAATTGTCCTCTTTTTTGTTGCAATTCCATTACTTACCTGCCATTTGCAAAATGACAATTGACGAAAAATAGATAATGTGATATGTTTTCTATAGGAATTAAAAGGCAGATGATGAATTACTTCAACTAAAAATTCTATTAACAATAAATTTTAAAATATATTGTGTAGGATTTTTATTAAGCTATATATTTTTCATTAAAAATTCTGTCATGTTTTGCTTTTCAGGAATTCTCATTTTCTTGCGTATTTTTGATCTGGCATTATTTGTACTCTTATATGAAATGGTTAAAATTTCAGACATTTCCTTACTGGAACAATTAAGTAAAATCAAGGAGCACATACGTTTCTCTGAAGTTGTTAGTTCAGGATATTTATTTCCAAGATTAAAAATAAAATCACTATACGACTTATCAATATATGATTCAATGTTTTTATGATTATTAAAAATATTTTCTTTATAATTAAATTCTTTAGTAAGTTCATATATTTTATGCTTAAGTTTTTGTTCATCTTCAATATTGTTTAGTGACTTTATTTCATTT
>CBDUWQ010000185.1:0-7999 GCA_965370965.1 uncultured Bacteroidales bacterium | reverse complement strand
AAAAAGTATATTATTGAATTGAAAAAGTAGTTTCAAAAGAGACACTAAACAAAAAATAACAGATGAAAAAGTTTGAGTTTACCATTAAAGGCCATAAATACGAGGTTGTTGTAAATGAATTTGAAGATTGTATTGCCAATATTGAAGTTAACGGCACCTCATATGAGGTGGAAATACATAAAGAGAAGAAGCTTACAAAAACACCTAAGCTAATTCGTCAGCCTGTGGTATCAAAACCGGGCGAAGGAACAATTTCTCGTGATGATGCAGGCATGTTTAAAGTAAAGGCACCTTTGCCGGGCAGCATTTTTAAACTTAAAGTTGCGGTTGGCGATACTGTTAAAAAAGGCGATGTGCTTTTAATAATGGAAGCAATGAAGATGGAAAACAATATTATGTCGGAGAAAGATGGTATTGTTAAATTTGTAAAAGTGGCCGTTGGCGATACTGTTTTGCAAGATGATTTATTAATGGAGATAGGTTAAGACAGTAAAATAGCATGATTATGAGAAAAATCAAATTGATATTTGTATTCCTGTTTTTATCAGGAATGGTAACACAGGGGATCGCATCTTCAAAACAAAATATTGTTGATGTTTTAATTAACGGTAAATGGTTAAACCATGCCGATGGTTATGTGCCTAGAGCAACAGTAAACCCCGATACTATTACAAATTGGGCAGATGTTACAACTGTAAAAAGGTATAAAACTTTTGAATTTAAAGAAGAAAAGGTGGCAGGTGTAATTGTCAAAACCTTTATTATGGACTCTGTTAAACAGCGTTATACAGGTAAATGGGTTGTTAACGAAAATGAAATTACATTAGTATTTAATCCCCAAAAAGTTACTCATTACCGAAAAAATATCGATCCTAATGCCACAAGCTATAGATATGCCACAATTAAAGAACTATTAAAACTTCCGAAAAGGGTGCTTACTTTTACCGATGGTAAGCTGGTTGAGTCGCCTACAGTTGAATACAGACATTTTTCGGGAGCGGTTTATGGACTGTTGAATTTTTATGAGTTTACCGGTTTTGCCAATGCCACCAAAGGGCATATGGTTATGATTTTAATAGGGATACTGTTTATTTTTCTTGCAATTAAATACGATTACGAGCCATTACTGCTTATCCCAATAGGAATGGGGATATTAATTGGGAATATACCAATGTTTCAGGCTGTTGATTTTAATTTAAAACTTGGTATTTACGAGCCCGGCAGTGTTATGAATATACTTTATCAGGGGGTTTTGCAAGGATGGTATCCGCCACTTATATTTTTGGGCATTGGGGCAATGACCGATTTTTCGTCGCTTATATCAAATCCAAAGCTTATGCTTTTGGGGGCGGCAGCTCAGGTTGGAATTTTTGTTACCTTTTTGGGCTCATTATTATTGGGTTTTGCACCACCCGAGGCCGGTGCTATTGGTATTATTGGAGGTGCCGACGGACCAACAGCTATTTTCTTGTCGTCAAAACTTGCCAATGGTGTTAATGTAATGGCAAATGGCTTAACAGTTAAAAATCTGATTGGTCCAATTGCAATTGCTGCATATTCGTATATGGCATTAGTTCCGGTAATACAGCCTCCAATTATTAAATTGCTTACCAGCAAGCGCGAACGCCGAATAAAAATGCGTCCACCACGAGCAGTTTCACGGTTAGAAAAGATAATGTTTCCGATAATTGCTATGCTTATTACTGCATATATTGCGCCAACAGCCTTACCTTTGTTAGGGATGCTGTTTTTTGGCAACTTGTTAAAAGAGTGTGGTGTAACCAAAAGGTTGGCAGATACAGCAAGCAATGCATTAATTAATACCATAAATATTTTGCTCGGTATTACAGTTGGTGCATCTACACAAGCCGATGTATTTTTAACACCCGATTCAATCATGATTTTTGGATTAGGTGCTGCATCATTTATGGTGGCCACAGCTGGTGGTGTGATATTTGCAAAAGTAATGAACTTTTTTTCCAGCAAAGATAATCCTATAAACCCAATGATTGGAGCAGCAGGAGTTTCCGCTGTGCCCGATAGTGCAAGGGTAGTACAAAATATGGGTTTACAGGAAGACCCCACAAACCACCTGCTTATGCATGCCATGGCACCCAACGTATCGGGTGTAATCGGTTCGGCCGTTGCAGCAGGTATATTGCTTAGCTTTTTAATGTAACCGAACCGAAGCCTTCGCTTTTTACCATATCTTGATTAGATCGTATTTGACTGAACTTTTGATTTGGAGCGAAGGCTTCGGTGATAGTTACTTTAACCTGTATTATGCATGAATTTTAGCAAAAAGCATCTATCTTATTAATACACTGTATTATATGTAATTATACTATTTTATATTATTTTTATTAAAATTTACCAAAGGTAAATTAAATTTTGCCATACTCAGCGTCTGCCTGTCCGGCAAGGCAGGTTATAACCTGTTCGCAGTCCGCCGCGGCGGACAGCTTCTCAGGTTAAGCCTTGATTATGACAAAATTTTTATTTGTGCATAATACAGGTTAACAGTTGGCGTTGCTTAAAGTGACGCCGAAGATATTAGTTTCGCAATATTTTTTTTGTTTTTGCTAATTATTCATTGAATTAGCTATTTTTGTCTTGGTTTATAAATAGTATGTAAAATGCATAATTACTATCGGTATATAATATTGTTAGGCAAGCGATTGATACTTATAATGGTATTAATGACTATAACCCGCCTTATATTTTATATCTTTAATTTTAGTATCTTTCATACTTTGGTATTTAGTCAAGTAATACTTCATTTTATTTATGGATTACGATTTGATTTGGCTACCGTTTTTTTGTTTAACCTCCCTTTTATTTTATTTAATGTAATACCCGATTTTTTATTAAAATTTAAACCGTACCACACTTTTTTAAAGATTTTTTTTATTGTTGTAAATAGCAGTTTGGTGGCAGTTAATTTAATTGATGCCAAATTTTACGAGTTTGAGGGCAAGCGGCTTACTGCCGATTTTTTTAGCAATGAGTGGTTAGGTAACGACCTTTTCACCCTGTTACCCGAGTTTATCAAGGACTATTGGTATATGTTTTTGATTTTTATTGTAATTGTATTTTTGTTTACAAAAGCATATCCCAATTACCACATAAAGACAGAGAATAGTGCCGCTTCTGCAAAATATAAAAATATTAAACAGGCTATATTGGGTGTGATAATAATAGTATTGAGCGTTTATGCAGGTAGGGGAGGTACTCAACTTAAGCCCATTGGTATAATTGCTGCTGCAAAATATACTTCGCCCCAATTTATGGCATTAATTTTAAATTCGCCTTTTACTATTGTTAAAACATTTGGTAATAAATCGTTGCCAAATCATGAGTACTTTTCATGGCAAAAGTTAGATTCGGTATATAACCCTGTTCATAAATTTGGGCATAATAGTAAATTCAATAAAAAAAATGTAGTTATTATTATTTTGGAAAGCTTTGGGCGTGAGTACAGCGGTTTCTTAAATGATACGATTGGTTACACCCCAAATTTTGATTCGATAATGCAGTTGGGGCTTACCCACAAAAATGCTTTTGCTAATGGCAGACGTAGTATTGAGGCTTTGCCGTCAATATTTAGTGGGTTACCTGCATTAATGGATAATGCCTTGGTTAATACTAAATATTCGTCAAATTATATTGAAGGAATGGGTACTATTTTAAAACAAAAAGGGTATGAAACTGCCTTTTACCATGGTGGTAAAAATGGTACAATGGGTTTTGATAATTTTACAAAACTTGTGGGAATTGAAAACTATTTTGGTTTAAACGAATATCCAAATAAAGATGATTATGATGGTAGCTGGGGTATTTTTGACGAGCCTTATTTGCAATATTTTGCTAATGAAATATCAAAAATGAGAGAACCATTTTTTGCATCGGTATTTACTTTAAGTTCGCACCACCCTTATAAAATTCCCAATAAGCATAAAAACAGGTTTCCAAAGGGTAAACTTGTAAACCTTGAGAGTATTGGTTATGCCGATTATGCCCTTGGCGAGTTTTTTAAAACAGCTGCAAAAAAACCTTGGTTTAATAATACCCTGTTTGTGCTTACTGCCGACCATACCGCCCAGGCAAATAGCAAATTTTATAGTATAGGTATAGGAAGGTATGCTGTGCCAATTGTTTTTTATGCCCCTGGCGATACAGCACTTTGCGGAGTGTCAGATATAGTATGTCAGCAGTCGGATATTTTGCCTTCGGTTTTAGGTTATCTGAGATACCCGGAATCTTTTGTATCATTTGGGACAAGCGTATTTTCGATGGACTCAAACAGATTTGCGGTAAACTATTCAAGCGGTATTTATCAACTTATATATAATAATTCTGTAATTAGTTTTGATGGTTTTAATATTGTTGATATTGAAAACATAGTTGTTGATTCTTTAGGAATAAAAACACAGCTAAAGATTGATTCTGTTGGTATTTATAAAGCTGAGAATATTATAAAAGGTATTATTCAACAGTATAACTATAGGATGGAGCATAATTTAATGAAATCGGTAAAAAGCATCAATAATACCAAAATTGATGATTGAATTGCAAGTAAAATAAATGTTTAACAAAAAAATATTTTAAATTTGCTTTATATAACATCAGTTTATTAATGGATAAAGAGCAAGCCCTTTTTATTATAAACCCTAAATCCGGAACCGGAAAACAAGGGAACTTTTTGGAGGTATTATCCCATACTTTTGATAAAAAAAAATTCAATTTTGATACTGTTTATACTGAATATGGTGGTCATGCAACCTTATTAAGCAAAAATGCATGCAATAAATATAGTTTGGTTGTTGCAGTAGGTGGCGATGGTACAGTTAATGAAGTTGCACGTGGTTTAATAGGTAATAACAGTATAATGGGCATAGTACCTGTTGGCTCCGGTAATGGGTTGGCACGGCATCTGGGTTTGCCAATAAGGGTTAAAGAGGCTATTGAGATAATTAATGAAGGGAATACTCAAATTATTGATACTGCAACAATTAATGGCGAACACTTTGTAAATGTTGCAGGTATTGGTTTTGATGCGCACATTGCCCACTTATATGCCGAAACAAAAAAGCGTGGACCTATACCATATGTTAAAATGGCAACTCAGGAGTTTCAAAAATACCAATCGCAAAAATATGAGGTAATAATTGAAGGACAGACACATAATATAAAAGCTTTTTTAATAAGTTTTGCCAACTCATCGCAATTTGGTAACAATGCTTATATATCACCTCATGCAATAATAAACGATGGTTTGATCGATGTTTGCTTAATGAATGATTTTCCGAAAGTGGAAGCCGGACAGCTTGCTATAAAACTGTTTAATAAGCGGTTAGATAAATCGAGGTATATGAAAATTATTAGGGGCACGCATATTATAGTAAAAGGAACCGGAAATATTAAAGGGCATATTGACGGGGAACCTATAACACTAACAAATGAAATAGTAGTTAAGGTTAACCAAAGTGCCTTAAAAGTTATTTATAATGCTAATATTTCAATGATAAATTTAATTAGTAATAAGATAAAAAATTTATAATTAAAAATATTTTGGTATGGACATTTATCTGTTTTTTGTAGTTATCCTGTTTGGGTTGGCAATTTCCGATTTAATTATTGGTGTAAGTAACGATGCGGTTAACTTTTTGGTGTCGGCCATAGGCTCAAAAGCTGCACCTTTTTGGATAATTATGTTAGTGGCAAGTTTGGGTATAGTTGTAGGAGCAACATTCTCAAGCGGCATGATGGAGGTGGCTCGTAAAGGGATATTCCACCCGGGCATGTTCCATTTTAACGAGATAATGATCATTTTTTTGGCAGTAATGCTTACCGATATATTATTGCTTGATTTGTTCAACACATTTGGAATGCCCACATCAACAACAGTATCAATAGTTTTTGAGCTTTTGGGAGCAGCTGTTGCTGTAACCCTAATAAAGCTTAAAGGCCAAGATACCGGTGAAATTGGCGACTATATAAACTCAGGCAAAGCCCTTGCTATTATTGCCGGTATTTTACTTTCGGTTGTTGTTGCTTTTACAATAGGAGCACTGGTTCAGTATATTACCCGCTTGGTATTTTCGTTTAAAACAAATCGTACACTAAAATATTATGGGGCAATATGGGGAGGTATTGCTATTACTGCCATTACCTATTTTATATTAATTAAAGGGTTAAAGGGTTCGTCATATGCATCGTATGAAATGAGTAGCGGCGAAACACTTCATGTATGGGTGCAAACTCATGCTCAGTTAATATTAATTTTTAGTTTAATTATTTGGGCATCTATTTTACAACTTTTAAACTGGGTTTTTAGAATAAGTATATTAAAGGTGGTAGTTTTGGCCGGTACATTTGCCCTTGCTATGGCCTTTGCAGGAAACGATCTTGTAAATTTTATCGGGGTTCCTTTGGCAGGATTAAAATCGTACGAAGCTTGGATGATGTCGGGCGAAGTTGCATCGCATTTTTCAATGGGAGCACTGTCGGCAAAAGTGTCAACGCCAACTATATATTTGTTGATAGCCGGTGGCGTTATGGTTGGAGCACTTATTTTTAGCAAAAAATCAAGGTCGGTTACTAAAACATCGCTCGATTTAAGCCGACAGGATGAAGGCAGCGAGCGGTTTGAATCAAGTGCATTGTCGCGTTCAGTTGTAAGGTCGGCTATTGCTGTTGGTAATATAGTACAGTACATAGTGCCGCAAAAAATGCAAGCGGTATTTGTTAAAAGATTTGAGCAGGTTCAATACGACCAAAGCAGAGAAGATGGTGCCGAGTTTGACATGATAAGGGCATCAGTAAATTTAATGGTTGCCAGTATATTAATATCGTTTGCAACATCGCTTAAGCTACCACTTTCAACAACATATGTAACATTTATGGTGGCTATGGGCACATCATTAGCCGATGGGGCATGGGGGCGCGAAAGTGCCGTTTACCGAATTGCCGGTGTTATATCGGTTATTGGGGGATGGTTTTTTACGGCCTTTGCAGCTTTTACAGCTGCATTTATTATAGCTCTGATTATTTCGTGGGGCGGTGCTATTGCGGTAAGTGCAATTTTATTACTGGTAATATTTTTGTTGTATAAGTCAAACATAGCTCATAAAAAAAGGGTAAATGACGATAAAACAAGTGAGATTGACGAGATTAATGATAATGAGATTGAAAGCAATATTGAAGCTTTATTGAACAAATGCAACAATGGTATTTTCCAATTATTTGAAATAGCACCAATAATAATTGAAAAATCGTTTGCGGGCTTTATTGCCGAAAGCAGGAAGGATATTAAAAAGCAATTGCTTGAGGTTGAGCAGGTAAACCAAAAAGTTAAAAACCGAAAAGATAAATTATATAAGGTAATTGGTAAACTTAATCAAGACTCTGTTGAATCGGGGCACTATTATGTGCAGGTGTTAGATTACCAGCGAGAGCTAGCACATAGCCTAACTTATTTGATTAAGCCCCTGTTTAACCATGTTGACAATAACCACAAAGCATTTATAGAGGTACAGGTAGGTGAATTGACTTTTATGTCGGGTTTAATAAAAAAGTTTTTGTTCGAGTTAAGGAATATGGTTTTGATATCGAATTTTGAAAAACTGGATGAGTTGATAGAGAAACAAAATGAGCTGATGAAATTGTTGGGCAAGTACCGCAAAAATCAGGTTAAGCGTATTAAACAAAAAGAGGTTGGCACACGCAACAGTATGTTGTATTTGAATATTATGGTTGAGCTCAGAAATTTGCTCCTATTCTCAATAAATATCGTAAAAGCCGAACGCGATTTTGTAAAGTATTCGGGTTCTTAACCTGTATTATTATCAAATTTTTGAAATGATGAAATGTCTATGATTTCATGCAAAATGGATACTGTTTTTTAATGAATTTGATAGCCTCCCGCTGCCGCACGAGTCCACTCGTTTGGTTTGACCCCGCTGCCCCCGCTGCCGCACGAGTCCTCTCGTGTGGTTTA
>CBDUWQ010000184.1:0-8008 GCA_965370965.1 uncultured Bacteroidales bacterium | reverse complement strand
TGACAAATATATGCTTTTGGCAAAATGCTATACTCCAACAAAACAATATAACAAAGCAATTAATGCTTATGAAATGGCTCTTATTTATAAAGATTCTATTGTTTTAGATAAAACCAAACTACAGCTTACTAAATTTGAGGTTAAATATCAAATTGAAAAAAATGAACAAAAAATTCGGAATCTACAACAGCAAAGTCAGTTAAATACCTTATTATTAAGCAAAAAAAAGAATATGCAAATATTACTAGTTTTACTATTGGCTTTATTACTGATAATTATGGGATTAGTACTGCTTTTTTATAAAAAACTCCGCACAATTAATAAAGAGCTTATAAAAAAACAGATAAAGATTGAAAACAGTAAAAAAAATTTAGAAAATACAAACGAGCAACTAATTGAATCAAATAATGAGACCAAGCGCCTTAGTAATTACAAAAACTTGTTTTTGGCAAATATTAGTCATGAAATACGTACGCCACTAAATGCTATTTTGGGTTATGCCAAACTTTTATCAAATGGTATTACCGATAATAGCAACCAATACTATATTAATCAGGTTTTACAAGCCACTGATAATATGATGATTGTTATTAACGATTTACTTGACTTTAGCAAAATTGAAGCCGGTAAAATGGTTATTGAACAAACAAACTTTAACCCTGTAAAAATAATTACCGAAGCCATTTCAACCCTAAAATTCAGAGCCGAGGAGAAAAAAATAAATCTTGAAATACATATTGACCCACTTATTCCGGAAACACTAAATGGCGACCCATACAGGTTATCGCAAATATTGACCAATTTAATAAGCAATGCCATAAAATTCTCAAATAATGGACAAGTTGTATCAATTGAAGCAAGGTGCGAAAGCCATATAAAGAAATGCACAATGCACTTTTATGTTATCGACAATGGTTTAGGGATACCCGAAAATAAATTGGAAACAATTTTTGAGAGTTTTACCCAGGCACATAGTGACACGTCGCGTTTGCATAGTGGAACCGGACTTGGCTTATCAATTGTAAAAAGACTTGTTGAACTGCAAAATGGCAGCATAAGTGTTAAAAGCAAAATGAAAGAAGGCTCGGTATTCTCATTTACCATTCCATATAAAATAGCCCAACCTGATAAATTTGAAGTCAAAAAAGATGAATTAGCTGAACCTAAAAAGATTTCAACAAATAATTACAATATTTTATTGGTTGAAGATAATTTAATAAATCAGGAATTGGCTAAAGACACCATATTATCGTGGACTGAGCCATTTACTGTTGATATAGCCGAAAATGGCAAAGAGGCTATTATTGCTTTACAGAATAAGGAATACGATTTAGTATTAATGGATATTCAAATGCCAATAATGGATGGACATGAAGCAACGCAGTACATTAGAAGCAGCTTGCCGGCACCAAAATGCAAAGTTCCAATAATAGGAATGACTGCCCATGCTTTATCGTCAGAAAAAGAACAAGCAATGAAAAATGGAATGAATGAATATGTTATTAAACCTTTTAACCCCGATGAACTTAAACAAAAAATAATTTATTTTGTAACACTTAAAGAATAACTAAATAGTATTGTAGAATTTATTTATTATTCATATTTTTATACTAAAGTAACAAAATCTAATTTTCCAATTTTTATAAATAGTTAAACATGGACGGCAAATACAATATCATATTAGTTGACGACGATTTCATTTTTCTTGAAATGTTAAAAGAGGCATTAACCGATAACCCCGATTATAACATTGTAGCTTTTCAAACAGGTGAAGAGTGCTTAAACCATATGCACTTAAACCCAGATGTTATTGTGTTAGATTACTTTTTAAATAGCGAAAACCCCGATGCAAAAGATGGTCTTGAGATATTAAAGGAGATTCATACCATTAACCCGCAGGCAAAGGTTATTATTTTATCGGGTCAGGAAGATGGTAATTTGGTTTATGACTTTGTTAGGGAGAATGCCACAAACTATGTGGTAAAAGACAACAACGCATTTGATAACGTAAAAACAAGTATTGAAGATATTATTAAAAACTTATAAATATTACCGCCTTTAATAGAATTGCCTTTGTAAAAAATATCATCAATATAAAATATTGCATAGCGGTAAAACTATTTGTAGTGCGGGTTTAAGCGTTTCCTATTTATATAGTAGAGTGTTCTCAAATTAACATTCTATATCCATAGTATTTTTTCTTTATGCTAGTTAAAATAACTATAAATTTCTGTTTTTTAACTTCTCCCAATTTTCTGTCATTATAAAACTATCGACAATATTATCATATACTTCCATAAATAGATTATAAGTCATTGTGAGTGACATCAAGTCTTTAGGCAAACTTTTTCTTGCCGACACATCATGAAAACCCCAAACTGCTTTCTTCTTCCCTTCGTCTGCATATTTTAAGGGTACTGTAAACATTGACATACAGGCAGATGCAAATTGAGTTACAATCCGTTCTTCCATAGGTGCACCAAAAGTTATTAAATAAACCAAAGCCGAAAGTTGGTCTGCATTTGCAAAGAAGATTACAAGTTCTGGTTCTTCGCTTCCTGAAAACAATTCCAATGGCTTGAAAATAATTGCATTATTGCGCTTTTCTTTCGGTATATAGTTTTCAACAAATTCCTTAGCTATCTTCGGGTTTTTTAAAAAACGTTCAGGCTTGCGTCCATGAACAATTTCATTGGACAAAAAATTTTCGATACCGGGAAAAATCCATTCTGAATACCCTAAGTAAAATGAAGAACATGGCCACCCTGTAGAATTATTATCAAATGCAACCACCTTGCCTTTTGCACTTTTAAAAATTAAAGGGGTAATACAACCCTGTCCTTTTTCCTTAAAATGTAATGAATCATCAGGCATCTTATCTGAAAATAACATCCCAACAGGTGAAAGTTGCATTCCAAGTTTATCTTGAATTTCTACACTAATTGTTTTAAAGTCTTTCATTATAAACTTTTTATATTACTTATAATTGAAACTATACCCGCTAACGGCAATTTATAAACACTCTACTAAGCATTTTCAGAAGTAAAATCAAAATCCATAAGAAATAAAAAATAGCTTCATTATCATTCTGATTAATTATTTTGCAGGTTGTAATGCCCAATTATTTTAAATGAAAACAGGCAATCGGAAATTTCCTGTCCGTTGCCAATATTGTGAACAATAAGATATCTTTTACCATCTTCCGTTTTTTTGTTTATAACTATACCAATATGAGTTATTGCACCACCAAGATTCCAGCAGACAATGTCGCCGGGCTTGTAATCGGCAGCCTTATTGCTTATTGGCAGTTCTTTACCATATCTGCTAAAATAAGTCATTAAATTTGGCACCCGCCTATGGTCAATGTTTTTGTCGGTTGTGGTTAATCCCCATATTTTTGGATATAGTTTAAAATTGACCTTCATATCTTCATGCACCTCTTTTTGTAGGTCGATGCCGAGTTTACGGTAAGCCCTAATTACTACATCGGTACAAACACCTTTGTTTGCTGGTATGTCGCCGTTGGGGTAAGGTATTGAAAAGTAACTTGGGTCGTAAGTAACTTGTTTATTGGTTAACTCTATTGCTGCGTTCGATAGGCTGTCGCAAAATGATATTTGTGCATTTACTGTACAGCTAAGCGCAAAAAAATAAATAAATACTAAGCGGAATAAATTTTTCATTATTACGTAAAATCCATAAGTTACGTTGTGAATTATTAATAAACAGCAGGTTGTAATAATTAAATTCTACTATTTATTAATAATTCACACCATAACCTATCAATTAATTAATCTACATCTTCAAATTCGGCAGCATCATCATATATTGTTTCCGGTTTGCCAAAAAGCGAAATAATTTTGCCCGATAATAATCCGGCAATAGTTGCCAAAACTATTGTTACCAAAATTCCTTTTATCTGAGCCCCAACATCAAGTCCGTCAACAACAACTATTGCAGCTAATCCTCCAAATATTCCGGGTATTCCGTGTAGATTTGACACTCCGCAGGTGTCAATAATTTTATGGAATTTTTCTTGTTTTGCTTGAAAAACTGCAAAACCTATGGTTGAAATAGCACCTGCAATAACACCTATTATCATAGCCTCTGTATGTGTGGCATAGTCGCATGTTGCTCCAATTGCAACTCCACCGGCAAGAGCAGCATTTGCAATATCGGCAGCATTTATTTTACCCCTAATTGAAACCGATGCTATGTAAGTTGCTATGGTTGAGCCACACAATGCTAAAAACACGTTTACAACTGTTACGGGAATTGCCTCGGCAGGAACCAAAGCTGCACAAAAGCTTGGCCAAAACACCCATAAAACCATACTTCCTAAAAGTGAATACCTGTCAGATGTTGCATCGGCTAAAATTGGCGTTTCGCGCTGTTTTTTTGTGCTTAACGATATTGCCGCAGCTATTCCAAATATTGCCCCAAAGGCATGAATAACAATTGAACCTCCAGTATCGGCAACCTTACCAACAAAATTAAAATGGTCGTCAACAACTATCATTTCGTTAAAAATATAAAATGGTATAAAAAGCAAGCCCAGTATCATGTACTGGTACATTTTTATGCGTCCGAGTATTGCGCCCGATGCAATTAGCAAACTCGCGGCACCAAATTCGGCAAGTATAAATCGTTCAATTTCACTTTTTTCTTCAAAAATGTCCATTCCTATTATTGACAGATACATAGGAATAGACACGCTAACCAACAGAAAAGTGGCTGTTATTGCTGAACGACCATACTTTTTGACAAAAACCATTAAAAAGCCAAAACCAATTAACAGCATTGCCATAATGTGTATTGCACGGTTGTATTGTTGAACCTCTAATATTGAAGATATGCTTGCGCTGTGTACCTCTTCGGCAAAAACATTAACTACTGAACCAAAAAGCAGAGCGCTTATTACCGCAAATTTTGTAAAATTATTTTTCATAGATTGAAATAATAGATTTATGTATAAGTTATTATTTTGCATTAAATTATTTGTTTGCTTTTAAAAATTCTAATTTATGTTTTTTCCAAATTCTTCAACTTCACTAAAAACACGCATAAAATTGCCGCCCCATATTTTCCTGATTTCTTCCTCTGAATAATCTCTTTTTACCAACTCAAGGGTAATGTTGCCCATTTCCGATACATCAAAACAGCCATCAACTCCGCCGCCGCCATCAAAATCGGTGCCTATACCAACGTGGTCAATGCCGGCTATTTGTACCATATGGTCAATGTGGTCAACCACATCTTGCACGTTTGCCAAATTTGGCGGAAAATCAACATCTAACCGATACCAATTGCGAATACCTTGTTTGCGTTGTTCGGGGGTATAGTTTTCCCAGTTTGTATGGCTGGCTCTAAATGCTTTTACTGCACTATCGCGTTTTTCGCTTTGTGGCATTTTTTTAACATAATCGCTCAAAACACACATTTGAACAACACCGCCGTTTTGGGCAAGTGTGCGCAACATATCATCGGTTAAATTGCGCGGATTGTTGCATAATGCCCTTGCGCATGAGTGCGATGCAATTATAGGTACTTTTGATATTTTTATAACATCGTAAAATGCCGAATCGGAGGCATGCGATACATCAACCATAACACCAAGTTTGTTCATGCGTTGCACTACCTTTTCGCCAAATTCCGAAAGCCCGTTATATTCCTGTCCTTTTTCGTCGGTTGACGAATCAGCAATATCGTTGTTTTTTGTATGCACCAAAGTAATATAGCGTGCTCCTCTGTTATAAAAATAATCAATATTATCAAGTTTATTGCCCAAAGGATATCCGTTTTCTATACCAATGTAAATAGCTTTTTTATTAATTTTTTCTAATTGGTAACCGTCATCGGGGGTTAGTGCTATTTCAATTTTTGTTGCATTATTGTCTGTAGTTTTAAAAATAGCATCAAATATTTTATCGGCTTTTGCAAAAGCTTTTTCGTTTCCTACACAATCTCTAGAGCCTTGCCCAATAAACACTGCAAAAAATATTGCATCTAAACCACCTTTTTCCATGCGCGGAATATCAATTTTACCACCACCTTTATGTGCATCATGCTCAATTGATATATCAAAATCGTCATTTACAAACTTCATTGGGGTATCGGTATGCGAATCGAGTGTAAAAACTTTTTTATGAATACGGGCTGCTTTTTCTTCAACTGTTTCGCACGAAATAAAAAATATCGCAAATAGTACAGCAATAAGGATGGTAATTTTTGTTGTTTTCATTATATCATTTTTTAAAGGTTAGCAATATATGTATAATTAGTTTTGAGAATCGGAACAAAAGTCAGTTTTTTTGCTTTTAAAAAGCATAATATTTTGTTACAAAACAAGGATTTAGCTATTTGCCTGTCTGTATTGGCAAACCCGCATAGCCAGTTTAAATCGGACATGCAGGTGTATTTAGAACTTAATCATGGCTATTTCACAAATTTATATGTGGTAAACTCAAGGTTGCCAGCAACACTTAAAGTAAACGATTTTACATTTTTATCATCAATTACAAACGGAAATACTTTTGTGCCATAAGCAGGATTTGAATAAGTACACAAAAATCTGTTATGCCCAATATATTCTAATTTACCGGTTAACCCAGGATGGTGTTCCAGCGACATAATTAGATGTTTTTTTTCGGCTTTTAATTCAACTTTTCCATAAACCTTGCTGGTATAACTGCCTGTGAAATTTTTTAGAGGTAGCCCGGGTTTAATTTTCATATTTACCGAATCTTTTAAAACCTGTACCAACGTACTGTCCCTTTTATAATTTTTTTTATAATTATTGTGCCAATTTCCGCAATAGTTGCGGTATGGCAAATCCATAAATGCATCAATAATTTCCCATTTTAATGCTTCGTAAACCCAGTTTTGGTCGGTATTGGTTAATATAACAATCCCCAGTTCCTTTTCGGGAATTAATGTTACCGATGTAACATATCCGTGAATGCCGCCTGTATGCGAAACTATTTCTACACCTTGATAATCGGTAAGTTGCCAGCCTAAACCATATAGCCTAAATATATTTTTATTGTAAGCATGGCGCCCTTTTCCAATAATGCTTTCAGGTTTTCGGGTGCGGTTTATTGCCTGCTGGGGTATAATAACGTTTCCATCATATTTTCCACTATCCAACAATGCCATTGTCCATTTATTCATATCGGCTACACATGAGCTTATGCTTGCTGCCGGTCCAAGCAAATCCAATCCTCCGTAATCAATGACTTTTAACTCATAATTAACAAACGAATGACCTGTTGATGCGTTTGGCATTATTCTCATATCATTAACTTTTGTAAATGTTCGGTTCATTTGCATAGGGTTAAAAATTCGCTCTTGCAAAAATTCCGCCCACTCTTTTCCTGAAATTGATTTAATAGCTTTACCTGCAACAAAAAAACCTGCGTTGCAGTAGCCCCATTTTGTTCTAAAATCATAAATAGGTTCTATTTTGCCTATTTTTTCAAACATTGCTGAATCTGATAAATCAGAATCGAAATACATAAAATCGCCCTGAAAAGTTTCAAATCCTAAGCGGTGGCAAAGTATATCGGTTAGGTTTGCATTTTTTGTTACCCATTTGTCGTGCATTTTAAATTGGGGCAGCCATTTTACCACTTTATCGTTTAATGAGCATTTTTTATCATACTCAAGCATAGCCAAAGCTGTTGCAGTAAAGGCCTTGGTGTTTGAGCCTATCATAAACAGTGTGTTTTTGTCTATCATCTTTTCATCGCCCAATTTGCATACCCCATAGCCTTTTTCGGCAATAATTTTACCATCTTTAACAATACCAATAGCAAGCCCGGGTATTTGCCACCGGTTTATTGTTTCGGAAATATAATTGTCGATGCTATCGGATATAAATGTTGGTATTTCTGTGTTCTGCGATTTTAATAACTGTGGCGAAAACAGTAAAAAAAATCCCAATAGAATAGAAAGATTTGTTACAAATCAGTATTGAAATTAATGAGAATTAAAAATTAAGGCAATGTTG
>CBDUWQ010000183.1:0-8027 GCA_965370965.1 uncultured Bacteroidales bacterium | reverse complement strand
AGATTCGGTTTATTTTGAGTAAGATTATTAGTTTGCAAATTATTCTATGGTTATCTAACTTTATTAAGAAACACTACTTAATCTCCGTTACCTCGCTATCAACCTTGCCTTTTGCAAGTTTAACAGCAATAATATCGCCCACATTAAGCTGACTACTGTTTTTTATAAGTTTGCCATTATGGGTAACCATGGCAAAGCCCCTTTCTAATACTCTTTGGGGATTTATCAGTTCTGTCTTTTCGCTTAAAAAACTCAGACGCCGTTCTTTTTTGTCAAAATAATTGTTTAGCCACCTAACCAGTCTCTGGTTTCGTATTTCACACATTTCAAATTCATGGTTCAGAGTGCCTTTAATAATAAGTTTAATGTTTGCTATTTGTCCTGTCAATTGACTCTCTTTATTTAATTGCAGTTGCTTTACACCATTTAAAAGTTTTGATTTTGCCCAAATAAGTTGTTCTTCGTTGTTTTGCAACAATTCGGCTGAGCCATACTGTAGTCTATGCGACAGCTTTTCAAGCAGATATTTATTTTTGCTGA
The DNA here is from genome assembly GCA_965370965.1 of uncultured Bacteroidales bacterium. Taxonomy (GTDB): domain Bacteria; phylum Bacteroidota; class Bacteroidia; order Bacteroidales; family SZUA-534; genus GH45. Next base: position 7,487 of record CBDUWQ010000183.1, on the reverse strand, counting down.
ACAGCTCATCAGCCAAATCAGCAGTCTGCCAACCAAAATCATCTAATGTTCGGTCAAATTCTGATACCTTGCCAATTAAATACTCGGCAACGGCGGTGGGTGTTTTTAGTTTGGTATGTGCAACCATATCGGTAACTGTATCATCGCGCTCATGACCAATACCTGTTAAAACAGGCAACGGAAACTGAGTTATAAGGTATGCTAAATCATAATCGTCAAAGCAGCTTAAATCGCTTTTTGAACCGCCACCGCGCATTAGGGCAACTGCATCAAAATTGTTAATACGGTTAAAAACAGCTTCAAATGCATTAATTATTGATTCGGCAGCTTTTTCGCCTTGCATTATAGCAGGAAACAATTGTGTAAAAAAACTGTACTTGTGAGTATTATTTGCTAATTGGTTTGAAAAATCGCCATATCCTGCCGCTGTTTGCGATGATATTACCGCTATACGCTGTGGTACCATCGGAAAAGCAAGGCTTTTGTTCATTTCAAGAACACCTTCATTATCTAATTGCTGAATAATCTGCGCCTTTTTGCGAGCCATATCGCCCAAAGTATATTGTGGGTCAATATCTATTATATTCAGGCTAAACCCATAAACCTCATGGAATTCAACACTTACCTTTACTAATACTTTTAATCCGGCACGTAATGTCTCTTGTGTGGTAGTCTCAAAATAGGCTTTTATTGTTCTAAAGGCAAAAGCCCAAATTGTTGCCCTGCATTTTGCAATGGTTTTATCCGATGTGGCATCTTTCTCAATAAGTTCAATATAGCAGTGCCCGTTACGGTTTATATTCATATCGCTAATTTCGCCCACCACCCAAACCGGTGTTTCATAGCGGTTTTGCAACGTAATTTTTATATCGCCAACTAACTGTGATAAACTTACTGAATTTGTACTCATACTTTTATTTGAAATTTAATTCGCTTCGCTGTTATTTGGCTTCACTGTCAATTGCCCTTTGGGCGTTATTTGGCTACGCTATTGCTTCGTCGTTATTAACAACAACTTATTAACTATTTAATGACAATTGAATGACCTACATATTTATCTTACAACTACCTCATTAACTTCTTTGTAAGCATCCCCTCGTTTGTATAAATTGTTAAAAAATAGCAACCCTTATTTAACTTTGATAACCCAATAATTGATATTAAATTATATGTTGCCGAATTAATTACCATTTTTTCTGAATACACTTTTATTCCAAGGGCATCGTGTAAAACAATTTTAACCTCTTGTCCTTTTTTAATGTATAAATGAAAACTAAGTTTATCGTTAAACGGATTTGGATATGCTTTATCTAAATTATTACCTGAAATATCACTATAGCTTGAGCTATCTATAACAAATGTAGCCTTACTAAAATCGGGCAAGCCATAACCATAATTGTTATTTGGCGAGTTATATTTGTCGGAATAACTGCGAATCAAATCCAATAATTCCTGATTTGAATACATTGGAAAAACCTGCCATAAACAAGCTACCATACCTGCCATTACAGGGCACGAAAAAGATGTGCCACTTCCAAAGCCAACTGTTTCATCAGCTTTAATAATAGTAGTTCCATGTCCCATTGCAACCACATCTGGTTTAACCCTGCCATCATACGAGGGACCACGACTGCTAAAGGGTGCTATAACTTCAAACGCATCAACAGCTCCTACACAAAGTACATGTTCGCCGTCGCTTGGGGCTGTTATGTAATGCCAATTATTATTGCCCTCGTTTCCGGCACTATTTACTAAAAAAATGCCTTTTGCAAAGGCAACCTCTGCACCTTTTGTTATGCGTGTCGAATTACCATCCATATCAGCATACTCATAGTTCATTGCATCATCATCAAAAAGGCTATAACCCAATGATGCTGTTATAATATCCACACCTGCACTATCGGCAACCTCGGCTGCTGCTATCCAGTTCTCCTCTTCAATAGGGTACTCTGAATATACATTCTCGGTACGAAACAAGTAATATGATGCATTTGGTGCAGTGCCCACAAGCTCGCCCGGCAAGTTGCCCCCCATGGTTGACAAAACACCCATCCCATGGGTATGGTCGTCAAATACATTATCGTTGTGCGACACAAAATCCCAATGCCCCAATATGCGGTTATTCACATAAAGGCTATCAAAACATGCCATTTCGTTTACCCGCCAAAAACCACCATCAAGCACAGCTATCTGAATCCCATCTCCCATGTACCCATTATTGTGTAGCTTTTGTGCTTTGCACATTGCAATTTGATCATAAGCACTACCATAATTTATAACATCGGTTGTTTGCACCCATTTATTATGTTTTTTTGCAGCTTTATTTGGGATGCCCTTAAAAACAAGAGTAACCTTTGAAACAAAAGAGCAGGACAAAGCTTGGTTGGCAAATGTGCTGCTATTGGTATAAAATACTGCCGAGTTAAACCAGCGGCTGGTTACATGTAAAACAGAGTTGTAGTTTAATAAACTGTCGGTATAGGTTTTATTTACCGGAAAATCTTGCTCTGTAATTTCAATAACATACTTACTGCGCCTCACAATAGCACGTTCCGACAGGAATTCTTCGGGAGCTTCTACACTATAAATTGTATTTGCCTTATCGGTAAATTCAACCAAATAGCCAAAACTATAATCCTGTGCATATAGTCCCATCGAACATATTACACCTATTAAAAGCAATATATTTTTATTTTTTACCATACGAATTTATTTTTTGATAATATAAAGTTCCTTTTGTAATCCTCTGCTCTATAGGAATTGAGGGGTCTGCATCTTCGGAATAGATATCTATCTGCTGCTTATCGATTAAACCTACTCCATAGGCATATTTTTCAAAAAAAAGTATTTTATCAATCATCGATATTTTCTCTTTTTGGTTAACTGTTAAAACCGAATCAAAGCTAATGTTGTTTACCGTTTCGGGTTCATTCAACATTGTAATGGTGTAGCGGTATGTCTGTAAGGTGTCGAGCCTGTTGTAAATATTGCCGTCCCAATCAAAATTTAACCTTACCGGAAATTTTATTTTTAAATACTTTATGTTCTCTTCAGTTTGTAAAGCATCGCTATTTTGTGTTATAGCCTGCCAAACTCCAATAGGCTGCCAAGCGTGGTGGCTGCTGTCGCGCACACTCCTTTCTATACGCATTACAGAGTCGTTGGCTGCATTTAAAAACCAGCCTGCATAAACCTCGCGAAGTTGGTATCGTGCTGTATCCCATACCTCCGATGGCTTGTCAATCACAATTTGCGTAACATCATACTGTCTCCACATACCTGAGTCGATAGGAAAGTAGCCGTAATCATAAACAGTTTGGTGTTGTTGTATATCTTGCTTTTGACAAGAAATAATAAGGGCAATAACAGATAATATAAAAAGCCACTTTTTTAACATTGCGTAAAGATAAAAAAGAATTATCGCAAGTGTTATGGTTTGCAAAATAAATTCCGGTTTGGAATAACAGTTAACCAAGACCTAATAGTTTTTATTTGCAAACTGCTTGTAACTATCAAACTAATTAACAGTTAAATAAACTAAACCTGTTAAATCTGAATCCGGAACAACGGTTAATCAAGATCTAACAGGTTTACTCATACATGTGATTATAAAAAACCTTGCGAAACTTGACAATCGAATACTACTTTGTGTCCGCAAGAAAACACCGTATTTTTCAGTGCTAAGATAGTTACTACTTCTGTGCCGAAGTCCTCTTTAATAACTCTGCACTATTTATCAGTCTTACCATTTCGCCGCGGTAGCCTTCGGGGTCGGTTCCTTTTGCATTTTTTGCCAACCTTTTGGCACTTTCAAAAGTGGTTGTCCCTTTAAATTCCGAATTGCGCAACAGCATTCCAAACTCGGCAACAGATGCCGAAAATCTGAAATTCTCCGATGTATTATCAAATTTAACAGGGGTGTTTTTTACTACCTGTTCAATTAACTTGCTCTTAAAACCATCGGGCTGTTTGTACCTGAGCTTCAAGGTAATTAAATCGTTGCTTTTCAACCCTTCATTTGATACTTGCGATGTTTGGTACTTCAAATTTTTGTTGTTTTTTGTATTTTTGGCAGGCACAATTTCGTATAAAGCAGTAACTGTATGTCCTGCCCCCATTTCACCGGCATCCTTTTTATCATCATCAAAATCCTCTTCGTTAAGCAATCGGTTTTCATAACCTATTAAGCGGTACTCTGCAACTGTTGCCGGATTAAACTCTAATTGAAATTTAACATCTTTTGCAATTGTAAATAGTGTTCCTCCAAACTCGTTCACAAGCACCTTTTTCGCCTCTTGCAAATTATCTATATAAGCGTAATTCCCGTTTCCCTTATCAGCAATAATCTCCATTTTGTCATCCTTATAATTGCCCATACCAAAACCCAAAACTGTTATTGCTATCCCTTTTTCGCGTTCTTTTTCAATAAGGCGCTCCATTTCGGCATTGCTCGATGGGCCAATGTTAAAATCGCCGTCGGTTGCCAATATTATACGGTTGTTACCGTTCTCCATAAAATTTTGCTCGGCTATTTTATAAGCCAGCTTTAACCCTGCACCACCGGCTGTTGAGCCACCTGCACTTAAACGGTTCAGGCTCTCCTTAATTGTCTGTTTTTGGTTTCCTGGGGTGCTTGGCAATACCAAACCCGAATTACCTGCATATACAACAATTGCAATCCTATCTTCGGGGCGTAATTGGTCAATCAAAAGCATAAACGACGATTTTAAAAGCGGTAGTTTATTGGGTGCATTCATTGAACCCGATACATCAAGTAAAAAAACCATGTTTAGAGGTGGCAGTTTGTCGGTAGCTATTTTTTTGCCTTGTAACCCCACATGTAATAAATAGTTGTTACTGTTCCATGGGCAAACTGCCAATTCGGTGTTTATGCTAAAAGGGTTGTCGCCTTTTGGCTGTGGGTAGTCGTAGCTAAAGTAGTTAATCATCTCCTCAATGCGTATGGCATCAATGGGGGGCAAACTGCCATTACTAATATATCGGCGCATGTTGCTGTACGATGCGGCATCAACATCAATTGAAAAAGTTGACAGTGGATTTAAGCTTACCTTTTTAAAACCATTTTCATGAATGGTTGAATACCCTTCGGTATTGTGCTGAATAGGTGCATATTCGTACGGCATTGCCATGCAGGCTCCTTTGGCCTTAAAAAGTTTTGATGATCGCGGAGCAGAAGCTACCACATTTGCAGCATAATTTTTTTGCTTTTTATTTTCCAATAACATAACCTCTTCCAATTCGGTCTGTAATGGTTCAAGCATAACATTAATTATGTTGCGCCCTTTTACTTTTACCTCCTTGGTTTGCATTCCAACAAAAGCAAATACCAATATTTGGTGTGCCGAGTCAATTTCAATGGTATAATTGCCATCAAAATTTGAGATAGTTGCTAACTGTGTGCCTTTTAAGTTAATACTTACACCTGCAATTGAAAGTCCGTTATTGGCACTTATAACCTTGCCTGATATGCGCTGTGCCATTATTTGGTTTACAAATAATAATGTAACCAATACTGTACTGATAAATAAAACTTTTGTTTTCATAATTTGTAAATTTTAAATTAATATAAGTTTGTTTATTATCAGAATGCAGAACCTATTAATATTCCATAAAAAAAATATATTTTTGTTAAAAAATAACTGAACAGTATAATAGTTTATGGATAAACACAGCGAATCGGAACTGATACGTAAGTATAAAGAAACCAATAATATAGATTTTTTGGGTAAATTATACCAACCGTATATGCCGTTGGTTTACGGTGTGTGTTTAAAATATTTAAAAAACAGAGATATGGCTCAAGATGCTGTTATGGATATTTTTGAAAAACTTACCGTTGAACTTCGAACGCACGCTGCACCAAATAATTTTAAAACATGGCTGTATGTTGTTACCAAAAATTTTTGCCTTATGAAGTTGCGGCATGATGGTTCGGAAAACCTTGCCTTTAAAAATATGTCGGTTGAATTTATGGATAATGGCTTTTTACCGCATCCTTTGGATGATGACGAGGAGGTGGATTTATTACCGGTATTGAAAAAATGTATGGAAAAGTTGAAAGAGATGCAGCGCAAATCAATAGAATTGTTTTATTATAAAAAACTGTGTTATAAAGAGATTGCTGAAAATTTGAATATTGCTGAAAACAAAGTAAAAAGCGATATCCAAAACGGAAAAAGGAATTTGAAAATTTGTATAGAAGAAAATAGTAATGAGCCTGCCTGAACTATTTGGGCAGGTATCAATTAATGAGTAATGAATAATAGCAATAAACTTAGCATACAAAAATTGTTAAATTATTTGAGAGATAAACTTTCAAACAAGGAAAGGCATGCTTTTGAAAAAGAGGCAGTCAAAGACCCTTTTATTGCAGATGCAATGGATGGTTTTGCCCAACTTGAACCTGATGAATTGGCGGAGGATTTAATAAAACTTAACAACAAACTTGAACAAAGGGTTGGTAAAAAAAGAGAACGAAAACTAATTCCCTATTTGCGAATTGCCGCAACAGTTGCCATATTAATGGGTATTGCAACGGTAGCTTTTTATAGGTTTTTACCCGAGATATCAAAAAAACAGGTGGCCGACAATACTAATGTTTTTGAAGATTCTATTGAAAGCTTAAAGCCCACTGTGTCAACTAAAGTAAAAGAAAACCTTAATATATTAAACGATAAACCTGCCGCACAGGAAAGAATTAATAAACAACAAAACAACAAAAAGAAACAATTACAAACCAAATCTGCATCGCCAAAGCAAAAAACTATAATTATAGATGCAACCGAAGACAAAAATCAGATATTGGCTACAAGCAGTGAATCTTTATCGGATAGCGATAATATTTTGGCAGAAATAGAGCAAATACAAGAGCCTGAAGCAGACGAAACATATGAATCTGCCAAAAAAGCATTTCAGACCAATCAACCTGTAAGTCAAGATGCTGTTGTAAATTATAATATTCAAAACAAAAAAAAGTTAAATTCAGCAGTAAGCAAAGAGAAAAGCCGAAGAAGCAATAGCATGGAAAGTGTAAATATAACTTCAATAAAATCAAAGTATATTGAAATTAATTATTTTGCAGCGTTGGATAAACATGCAACACCAAAAGGGGGAATTAATAAACTTGAAAAATGTTTTAAACAAATTATCCGAGAAAAACCGCAAAACCCCACACCAATTATTATTGAGTTTACAGTTGAAAATGATGGCTCTGTTTCAGAAATCAGAATACTTCAAAGCCCAAACAATGAATTATCAAACATGGCTATACAACTGCTTAAAGATGGTCCCAAGTGGGAACCTGCCAAAAATAGTGGTGTATATATAAAAGAGAAAGTTACGTTGACTATCCTGTACAAATAGTACGTGTATTAGTTTTTAACATGTTATTTTCTAAAGCATTAATAATAACACCTAAAAATCTAAAATGAAAATCTATTACAGTCCCGTATTGCACAATACTACTA
>CBDUWQ010000182.1:0-8047 GCA_965370965.1 uncultured Bacteroidales bacterium | reverse complement strand
AGTTTTAAACTCCTTGAAAATTATTGCTACTTTGTAAACTGATTAGTAACAAAATCTGTTAAATCTCAAAATTTAACAAACTATTGGATTTTTTTAACTAAAAATATAATTATGAAAAAAACAATGCTAATTATCGCTCTTTTTTCAGCTATGGGTTTAATAGCCCAAAATGTTGATAAAGAAAAAGAAGCCATTAAAAAAGTAATTCAAACAGCTTATGTAGAAGGCTTGCAAAACGAAGGAGATACCGATAAAATTGACTCGGGTATTCATCCTGATTTTAATTTGTTGGGGATTGACAAAGGCAATGCAATGTGGAAATACTCTATAAAAGATTGGAAAGCAAAAGTTGTTAAAAAACGAAAAGCCGGGGAACTACCACTTACAGGAGATAAAATGGTTTCTATAAAATTCAAATCGGTTGATGTTACCGGAACTGCTGCCATGGCTAAAATAGAGTTTTATATTGGCAGTAAACTCACTTATGTTGATTATATATCGCTTTACAAATTTGAAGATGGCTGGAAAATGGTGAATAAGATATTTTATAAGTTATAACACTAAGGCTTTATTACTAAACAGTTAGCTTATTTCATAACAAAGCCTAAACATAAGATTATAGGGTATGAAAATAAAGCACTTATTAAAAACAGGTTTTATTATCCCATTAGTATTTTGGTTTACTACTTTTATTTGTGGTTACATACAAAGCGATTAGTATCTATTCAGCTTCTTTTAATAACACTACAACATTAGATACAGTATTGTATATCAGTCCGTTTTGTCACAATTTTTGCATATTAGTTCGTTCCGAACTGCAAAAATCCCGCCAAAACTAACCTGTTTTTCCAAATTTCATCTCCGCCCTAAAGGACGGAGCTATTGATTTACAATAAATTACATATGCTGAATAGTTACAGCGATTATAATCATTTATCGAACATGGTTAGTGAACTGGGTGCAATGGGGTCAAAAACCCAATATATTTTTACCGGTGGATTGGTTCTATGTTCGGTTTTGAGTGTGCTTTTTATTACAGGGCTTTATAAAACTTGTAAACTGACAGGTTTAAATTTAATCCCCATATTTATAATTTCATTATATACATTTTCAATAGCAGGTACAGCAATATTTCCGATGCCTTTAAAACTGCATGGTATATTGGGTATGCCTGCTATTTTTTTGTTGTTTTCTCCGTTATTGGGTTTTATTTTATGGAGAGGAGAAGCTCAAATATCTAAGATAACACAAATGTCGCTGGTAAGCTTTATTATTATCTGTCTCGGGTTTTTAGTATTTACCCCAACTATCTTGAGTGATTATTTTGGATTAAAACAGCGGTTTTTCATATGGGTTGGTCTGTATGGTTTATCTATCTTAGTTATAGTTTTAACAAAAAGTTATTAACCTACCTTCAATTGTTGCATCAAAAAAGCCAAACTCCTCTTTTATCCAATTAATTGTATTTTTGTGATAGAAAAATATATGGGTTGGGTCGTTCTTATAATACCATTTATGAAAATCAATACTTTCATTATAAATTTCTGTCATACAATATAATTTGCCTTTTTTAAGCAACAGTTTTTTTAATAGTGCAAATTCATTATGGGGGTTGTTAAAATGTTCAATTACCTCACAGCAAGCAATATAGTCGTATTTGTATTTTAATAAATGAGGATAATTATGAAAAAACGGGTCGTATTGAACTATTTGATAACTATTATCATTTAATATTTTTGATATTACTGAAGATGTACCTGCACCAAAATCAAGACCTTTATTAAACTTAGTAAAATCGCACAAAATTGATTTTGTAATTGGAGAAACAAATTTTTGGTAACCTAAATCTTCAACATCGTTGTTGTGCTCTTTATAACGGTTTATTTCTGCCTCACTACTCACTATCAATTTAGCATCTATAAAAATACCATAGCAATTATTACACTTATGATAAAGGCGTTGCTTATATTGATAATAAACTGAGCTGCTGCCGTTGCAAAGCGGACAAAATATTGTTTTATTATGCGGAATTAATGTGTTGGGCATATTTTAATCTAAATTGACAAAGGTAACATATTGTTTTTTTTACTTACTTTGATAAACAAAATAAAATTAGACAAAATGAACGATGAAAAAATTGACAACACAACTTTAATATTAAATACATTAAAGGAGAAGGCTGTTATTAAGCAAGAGGTTTACCAAACTACCTTAGATATTTTTAGCACTACCAAAAAAATTGTTAAATACCTAATAAACAACTATAAAAGCCAGTTAAAGGGAGAAACACACAAAATATTGCTTGAATATACTGATAAAGGATTGTTTGAAGCCGAAATGCGTGTAGCCGGTGATTTGTTGATATTTAATATGCATAGCAATGTATTTGAATTTCCGAAAGAGCACTGGATTTGGAATAATGAATATGTAAAGCAAAATATAAATAACAGCTATTGTGGAATAATAAACATTTACAATTTTTTGTCGGATTCATTCAAATATAAACGGATGGACGATTATGGATTTATTGTTGCCCGTATTTTTGTAAATCGCGAGGGGCATTATTTTGTTGAGGGCAACCAAGACTTTGGTTCGATAAATGATGATTTTGGGGTAAACAAATTAGATATCGCTATTTTGCGCGAAATAATTCAATACATAATACTCCACTCGCTTGAAGTTGATTTGTTAGTGCCCCCAATTAAAGATATACAGATTGCCACTGTTAGACAAATGTTTGATAAGATTAATACATCGCGAGTAAAGACCGGCAAACCAATGGGATTTCAATCAAATGCCAGTAGTTCTGACAAATAACCTTATATAGTCTTTGGCGTTTTCTTTTCAAAGACAGAGTTTTCGGGCAAGCACTATATAGTTTTCTTGCTGACACTATATAATAATCGCTTTTATGGGCAAACCTTAAAATATAAGGCCACCCTTGAGATGGGCAGCCTTATAAAAAAGTGGTGTATTAGGTGGGTAAATAGGTGGGTTAGCATTAACAACTATTTATTCTATAATTATTTTTCGTGATATTACCCGCTGACCTTGTACTATCTGCAAAATATAAGTACCTGTTCCATATTCTTTTAAGCTAATATTACGCCTGTATTCGCCATTAAAATCTTTAAGCTTTTCTTCAAAAACTTTTTGCCCTACCATATTGCTTATTATTACCTCGGTAGTTCCTTTTTTTGTAAGTTTAAAGTTTATGTTTATACCCTCTTTGGCAGGATTTGGGTAAAATTTCACAAAATCGAATTCAAGCTCTTTCTTTCCTGTTTTTAGTCCCTTAGTTTTTAATCCTTCCTGCTCATTTTCAGTTAGCTCATCAAGCACAATGCGAGTTTTTATAATAATAACTTTGTGTCCGTCTTTGTCTTCAATTACCTCCAAAAGACTATCAACATCCTTCACATAATCCTGTTTATTAATAAATACCATCTCTCCTTTATGCTCAATTCTTATGTTTTCGCCATCATCGTCAATAAAAATCATATTACTGTCGGAGTGGTGCATTATTATTTTAATCTCTTTACAAATCTTTCCGTCAGTTTCTTCTACCTCAATTATTTTTTCAATATTCAAAATACCTTCTCCCCTTATTTTTGCAAATTGTATTTTGTTTAAAGAATTAAGTAGTGTGTCATAATCAAAGTATTGCCCAAAGTTTACCGATGAATCATTAATGAAAATTACATGTTTATTAAAATCCTTGCCAAACTCAACTGTATCATTTTCATCAAATTTCTCAATCCATATATTTGCCAACGAATCATTATCAAAACCTGATATAACCGTATCGCCATTTGCTATTTTAATAATTTTTACATTTTTTTGGCTACTATTTATGTATTGCTGCGATAGTGATAGAATTATTGAATCAATATTAATTGATTTGGCAGTAGAGCCATCGGATAGCTCAATAGTTTTCACAATAACTTTGATTGAATCGCTTGATTCGGTATTAACTTGTGTTTTTACTTTTATTACTTGTGTTTGTGCACAAACATAGCTTCCTAAAAATGTAGCAATCAGAATAATTAAAATAATAATTGGAGCAAAAATGTAGTTGTTTCTCATAATAATTGTTTTTAAGGGTTTATAAAAAATTTTGACTAAGCAAATGTATGCCTGATTTGATAACCATTTGGTTAACGAGCGGTTAAAAACTGTTAATGTTTGGTTAAAAATGGTTAAAGCAGGGTTTCTTTTTCTATTTTTGATTCAGAATTTAAAACCGCACTATAATTAATATGAATAGACAAAAATTTACCGGTATAATATTATTAATGGCGTTATCGCTTATTGGCATTATCTCTGTTCAGTTATTTTGGATGAAAAAGGCCATTACCATTAAAGAAGAGCAGTTTGACCAACAAGTAAATCAGGCATTATCAAGAGCATCGCAACGAATTGAGCGCAATCAGAATGCGTATTTTATGTCGAATTTATTTGCAGGTATGCCACATGTTCAGTTTCAACAAAAAATGAATATCAATAATAATAACCAAACAACCGATTCAATATTTATTGAGTTTAGCAATTTTTGGGAAGATAAATCGCAAAAGGTTCATGTATTAAAAGCTAATAATAATAAAGTTCTTGAAAAAGAGGAGAATGGACTTGAAACAATAAAATATACTTTTGACACAATTATTGAAGATGGGGGGCTAACACAACGGATTCAAACTTTTTCGCAAGTTACAAAACCAAAAAACAGGCAGAAAAATGTAATTAATAATAGTACCATAAATAATGATTCTGTTGCAAAACCTATGAAAAAACAGCTAAACGATGTAATGGATCAAATGATGCTTGAATTCTCGGTACGCGATATACCCATGGAGGAACGTTTAAATAACACAATAATAGCCCCTACTATTGAATATGAACTTAAAAATTTTGATATACCTTTAAAGTTTGAATATGCTATTACCAACTACCAAGGCAGTTATTACAATAAGTTAAAAACCAATGGTTTTGACAAAAACAAAGCATCTAAAGCATATAAAACAATCCTGTTTCCAAACGATATTCTTATGCAAAGCGATAAGTTAGTATTATACTTTCCTAACAAGCGCAATTATTTAATAAATAACTTAATTTGGCCATTCGCAGGGTCGTTGGTTTTTACCCTTATTATTCTTTTTACCTTTTATTTTACTTTAAAAACAATTTACAACCAAAAAAAGGTATCCGAAATTAAAACCGACTTTATAAATAATATGACACATGAGTTTAAAACACCAATAGCCACTATATCATTGGCTGCCGACTCTATAAACAATCCTAATATAATAAATTATCCAGATAAGGTTAGCCGCTTTACCAAAATTATTAAAGAAGAAAACTACCGCATGAACCGACAAGTTGAAAGCGTGTTGAAAATGGCAATTATAGATAAAAAAGACTTTAACCTAAATTTAATGAAAATTGAGGTTAACCCATTAATTCAACAAGCAGTTAAAAATATTAGTCTGCAAGTTGAACAAAATGGAGGAAAGGTTGAACTATATTTATCGGCTGAAAACGACAAATTGGAGGTTGACGAAACGCATTTTGTAAACTTGGTTTATAACCTGTTGGATAATGCAAATAAATACTCGCTGAATGCACCACCTGAAATAAAAGTATCAAGTTATAGCTCAAACGACAGCTTTTATTTTTCTGTAGCCGATAAGGGTATTGGCATGAATAAAGAGACACTTGATAATATTTTTGAAAAGTTTTATAGAGAAACTACAGGCAATATACATACGGTAAAGGGGTTTGGATTAGGATTAAGCTACGTAAAAGTAATAGTTATGCAGTTTAAAGGTGATATTAGCGTAAATAGTCAAAAAGGAAAAGGAAGTGAGTTTACTATTAGAATACCTCTTTAGGAAAGTTTAAAGTTCAAAGTTTAAAGTTCAAAGTTCAAAGTTCAAAGTTTAAAGTTCAAAGTTTAAAGTTCAAAGTTTAAAGTTTAAAGTTTAAAGTTCAAAGTTCAAAGTTTAGAGTTTAGAGTTTAGAGTTTAGAGTTCAAGGTTTAAAGTTTGAAGAAAGATTTTTATGAAATTTAAAAACAAATGAGAAAACAGAAAATATTTTTAGTAGAAGATGACCTGAATTTTGGTTCGGTAATGCAATCGTATCTTGAAATGAACGGTTTTGAAGTACTATGGGTTAATGATGGTAAAAATGCTGTAACCACATTTAATAAAGGAATTTATGATTTATGCATATTAGATGTTATGCTGCCACATGTTGATGGTTTTACAATAGGTAGCGAAATTAAAAAAGCAAAACCTGAAACACCAATTATTTTTCTTACAGCCAAAACACTAAAAGATGATATGATAAAAGGCTTTAATATTGGAGCCGACGATTATATTACTAAACCTTTTGATAGCGAAGTACTTATATATAAAATAAAAGCTATTTTAAAACGAAATCAACTAAATTACGGTAACCAAGCGATAGAAGATATTATTAAAATTGGAAAATTCACTTTTGATTATAAAACACGTAGTCTTAAACATGAGAATAGTACCGAAAATAAGCTTTCTCCTAAAGAGGCAAAATTACTGTTTTACTTAATTCAAAATAAGAATAAAGTCCTTGACCGTAATTATGCACTTGATGAAATTTGGGGAGAACAGGGCTATTTTACTGCCCGTAGCATGGATGTATATATCACTAAACTCAGAAAACATCTTAAAGGCGACACCAGCCTAGAAATTGTCAATATTCATGGCAGTGGGTATATTTTAAAAGAGGAGGCTAATAATAGCAAATGACAAAAACCAAATGACTATTGAATAACTACTGAATGACTACTGAATGACATTCTTTACTCAGGCACCTTATAAATTAGAGCATTTATATTCATTCCTGCTCCAACCGATGTAAAAATCAGGTTATCTCCTTTGTTTATTTTATGTGAATCTAACTTGTTTTTTAATATCAAATCTAATACAGTAGGTACGGTTGCTACACTTGAATTACCTAACCACGAAACTGTCATTGGCATAATATTTTCAGGCACATCAATATTATATAACTTGCAAAGCCTTATCAGCATTGCATCATCCATTTTTCCGTTAGCCTGGTGAATAAGTAGCTTGTTGATATCGGTAATGTGAGTATTGCTTTTTTCAAGACAATCTTTTATTGTTTGCGGTACATTCTCAAGTGCATATTGGTATAGTTTACGACCATTCATTTTTAAAAAATAGTCGTCCTTGTTTTTATAATCGGGATTGAACGATTTGCCCATATATAACATTTCAGAATATATAAATGTATCAGAACGTGTTTTATGTGCCAATATGCCAATTGGTTTATCGCTCTCTTTTGCTTCTAAAATAGTTGCTCCTGCCCCATCAGCGTATAACATACTGTCTCTATCGTGCGGATCTGATATTCGCGATAAAATATCGGCACCAATAACAAGTATTTTTTTAGCATCACCCGATTTAATAAAATAATCAGCCTGAATAACCCCTTGTAGCCATCCAGGGCATCCAAAAGGCAAATCATAAGCAATTGTATAAGGGTTTTTAATCTTTAATTTGTGTTTAACGCGTGCAGCTAAACTTGGTACAATATCTAACTGTTTATTGTCATGTTTTAAATCGCCAAAATTGTGTGCTACAATTATATAATCTAATTCCTCTTGATCAATATTTGCACTTTTAATTGCCTCAATAGCCGAAAAATAAGCAATATCAGATGTTGTTAAATCATCTGTAGCATAACGCCTTTCTGCAATAGTTGTAATTTCCAAAAACTTGTCAGCTATCTCCTTACCCGGTTTATCAATTTTTGTACCGTTTGCTTCATAAAAATCATTCGATATAAAATCATCGTTTTTTATGCACTTTGTAGGAATATAACTTCCTGTTCCTGTAATAATACTGTAAATATTATGCTTCATTTGTTTGTTAATTAAGTTGACGAAAGTAGTAAAAAATAATAGAATTGGGAATTAAAACATGCTTTTAGTCAGGGCAAACTCATACTTTAATATTTAATATTTTGAGTAAATACTCTTCATTCC
>CBDUWQ010000181.1:0-8075 GCA_965370965.1 uncultured Bacteroidales bacterium | reverse complement strand
AAAAACCGGATATATTCAGTTATGATATCGCATAACAACTTATGGACTCCGGTAATTTTAAACGATTTGTTACGCGAATCGGAATATATTGAAAGAGTTGTTCCTTATGCTTTTGGATGGGATAAAACATTTTTTAAATATGAAAATAACTTGCCTTTAGAGAGCAATTCTGTTTTTGTTGATTCTAATTTTTTTAATGCTTTTTCGTTCGATTTCATATTGGGATCGCCCATAAACTGTTTAGCCGAACCATTTACAGCAGTACTTACACAAAGCGAAGCAAAACGCTTGTTTGGCAACGAAAATCCTATTGGTAAAATTATAAAATACAATGCCAAAAATAATATTACCATACAGGGAGTAATTAAAGACTATCCTAAAAACTCAATATTTACATCGCAAAGCTTTATATCGTTTAAAAGTTTAAAAACCCTTGAACCTTTTACTTTTAGCTGTAAATGGAGCTGCAATAATATTAATGCCTTTGTAATGCTAAAAAACGCAAATAATTATGTACAAGCCCAGTCGTTTTTAATAAATATTTTAAATGAGCATAATAAAGACGATGATAATTCAACAGCCAGACTTATACAATTAGAAAAGCTTTTTTTTAATTCTCATATTGACAGACCGGAAAAAATGAATAGCGGAAATAAAACTAAATTATACGTATTTATTGTTTTGGGGATTTTAATATTTGTGATAGCCATATTTAATTATTTTAACCTATCGCTAACTGCAATTTTAGAGCGTAAAAAAGATACCGGAACTCTAAAAGTATTTGGCTGTAAACCTAGGCAGCTATTTCTTATTTTTTTTACCAATGCCTTAGTTCTTACAGTTATTTCATGGGTACTTGCTTTGTTGCTGTTAAAAGTATTCAGCTTGTTTATAGTAAATAAAATTTCGCTTTTTAACTATACCGAACCAAGTTATATGGCTAGTATTATCCCCTTTATTATACTTCTTGTTTTATCAGTTGTTGGTGGAGTTTTATCAACAATATTTGTACACAAAAAGTCTATTTTAAGTCTTTACAAATCTAAAACCAGTAAAAGTAAATCTAATTGGCGTTTTGCCCTGCTAATGTTTCAGTTTTGTATAGTTGTAATATTAATTGGGGCAAGCATAGTTATAACAAAACAGGTGCAATTTATGCACGGCACAAACCCCGGATATAACAAAGAAAACATTATTTGTCTCGATATATCTAGTATGACCGACGAAAAGCATGTGGCACTAAAATCCGATTTATTGTCAATTGCCGGAGTATTAAACGTTGCTTATTCCGATGCCATACCGGGCAAATCTATGCAGGGTTGGGTGTGCGATATTAATGTAAACGGACAAGAAAAAGAAATTAGGTTTGCATCTATTCCGGCCGAGCCCGATTTTTTAAAAGTTTATAATTTTAGACTTGCCCAAGGGCGATATTTTAACGATTCTTTAGCTTTTCCGAAAGGCGAAATAATTTTGAATAAAACAGCATGTAAGCAAATAGGATGGAAAGACCCCATTGGTAAAAACTTGTTAAAAGGTTGGTTTGGTAAAGAAACAAAAAGTAAAGTAGTTGGTATTATTGAAGACCATCACTTTGAATCAATGCACAAAGCTATTCGCCCCTTAATTATTGTTTGTCTTGATGGTTATGCCGATTACATTTCAATAAAAGCTGCACCGGGCTATAAAAATCAAAAAAATATTATTGCTACAGCAGAGAAACTTTGGAATAAGTTGGAACCCGACATTCCATTTTCTTACTTCTATTTTAATCAGTCAATAGATAATTTATATAAATCAGATGTTGAGTTAAGCAGAATACTTTTGTTTTTAGCGTTTATATCGATACTAATTACCATTTTAGGCTTAATGGGAGTAATATTATACACCATGCAAATACGAACAAAAGAAATTGGCATACGCAAAGTAAATGGCGCAAAAATTTCGGAATTAATGCAAATGCTAAACAGCGACTTTGTAAAATGGGTAGTATTAGCCATTGTAATTGCAACACCCTTTACATTTTATGCCATGCAAAAATGGCTCAAAAATTTTGCCTATAAAACGCCCTTAAACTGGTGGGTGTTTGCTTTGGCAGCATGTATTGTTATGTGCATAGTATTGCTTACAGTCTCATACCTTACATATAAAGCAGCAAGGCGAAACCCTGTTGAAGCATTAAGATATGAATAAGCATTAAATAAACTATAATGATAAAACATTTTATACTTACAGCCTGGAGAAATATTAAACGAAGAAAAGCATTGTCGTTTATTCAAATAATGTGCTTGTCTATAGGCTTATCAGCATTTATTTTGGTAGTAAAATACGTGCAATACGAAAAAGACTGGGATAAATTCAATGCAAATTTTGATAGGATATATAGGGCGCAATCTTACAAAGAAACCAAAAGACTAGAAGATAATACGAATGTAGTAGTTCCCCTAAGTAAATATTTAAAAAGTAATTATGCCGAAGTAGAAGATGCTCTTGTTTTGCGGGGTGTATGGGGAGAATACCTTTCATCAGATGAAGAACATATATTTCATGAGAGGGATGGTATGCTGGCTCCATCTCGTGTGTTTAAAATGTTTTCTTTTAATTTACTGCAAGGTAATAAGAAAACCGTTTTAGATAAACCCAATGCCATTGTTTTAAGTAAAAGCCTTGCCCAAAAATATTTTCCCGGTGAAAATGCAATGGGAAAATCCATTTTCGATAAGCAAAAAACAAAACTGGTGGTTACAGGAATTATGGAAGATATTCCGGAACAATCAGTAATAAATGCCAGTTATTTTAAGTCAAATAATAATTTATTACGCAAATATGAAGACAACTGGGGAAACAGCTCATTTTGGTCATATATACTATTGAAACCTAATGTGTCGGCAGAAGCCTTTTCAAATAAAATTGCAAATATTATGAAAGAGTTTGACACAGAATCTAAACATATTCTTTATCTCAAACCGCTGACCGATTTGCATCTAAAAGAAAATGCTCAGGACGATAGAGGTGCCATAATATTTTTCTTTTCGTTTATAGGCGTATTAACTTTACTTTTGGCTAGTGTTAGTTTTATGAATCTTTCCACTTCTTTTTCAACCCTTCGTTCGGTTGAAATTGGTGTTAGAAAAGTTTCAGGAAGCAGCAATCGCTTTATTCAATGGCAATTTATAACCGAATCTGTTGTATTGGCTTTTATCTCATTGGCTATCGCAATATTCATTAGTATTTTAATTCTACCCGTGTTTAATAGTGTGGTTAATCGAAATATTGAACTAAACCTGTTTACTAATCCACTTTTTATGGGATTTATACTTTTAACGGTATTATTAACAGGTGTTTTATCGGGTATGTACCCTGCTTTTATAATATCTCGTTTTAAGCCTGTAACTGTGCTTAAAGGTAAATCGCCTTTTGTAAAAAGGAAAATTTCGGGTTTAAAACTAATGGTATATTTTCAGTTTATCCTATCCATAGTTTTAATTACTTCAAGTTTATGGATGTATAAACAAGTTAATTTTTTAAAGAACAAAGATTTAGGTTTTAAAAAGGAAAACTTACTACACACCAATATGCCTGCCATGGAAACCGACATTTCTTATGATCAGGTGCGAAACCAAATTTTGGAATATCCGGGTATCAATAATATGACTCTCTCAATTAATTCACCTTTGCATTCCAATTGGGGTACGCGGTTAAAATACCAAGACGGACCATTGAATGATTATATATATGGACGTTGGAACAGAGCTTGCCCAAATTATTTAAATACAATGGGAATGCAGTTGGTTGCCGGAAGAAGTTTTACCGATAATTACGAGCTTGAAAAAAATAAATGTCTGATAAACGAAACAGCAGTTAAACAATTTGGTTGGAAGCACCCAATTGGCAAATGGGTTGACAAAGGTGGCAAGTGTGAAGTTATTGGAGTGATTAAAGATTTTATTATTGATGACGTTCATAACCCCATTTTACCCTATGTATTATATGTCAGAAATAATGATTTTGGCAACTATAACGACTTAACATTTAGTGTAAATCCTAATAACTTGGAAGGTAGTTTAGAACATATAAACACCACTTTAAGCAAACTATTTCCAAATGTGTTGTTTGAAGTAAATGGCTACGATATAGGTACTTTTCGCCTTGAACTTCAAATATGGAAAGGAGCACAAAACACCTTTGCCTTTTTTACTTTTATGGCAGTAATTATTGCGGCATTAGGTCTTTTCGGACTTGTGTTTTTTGTTACGCAACGCAGGGTTAAGGAAATTGGTATTCGAAAGGTGCAAGGTGCAAAAGCATGGCAAATATTCCCTCTGCTAACCAAGCAGTTTTTGTTTTTAGTAATAATAGCTAACGTAAATGTAATTCCTTTAGCATATTTATTAGAATCAGTTACTCCAGGTCAGTATAAGTATCATTTCTCAATTTTTGATTTGCTGATTGTTTTAGCAATTTCAGTTTTTATTACCCTAGCTTCTAGTGGTTTTCAGGCTATTAAAGCTTCGTTATTAAACCCGATTAAAGCCCTAAGGTATGAGTGAAGTTGTTGAAACAAAGTAGCAATGAAACCTTGGACTTTCAAGCTTTAAACTTTTGAACCTTAAACAATTCAACCATGAACATAAACACAATACTCCGCCGTATTAAAAAAAACCAAAAATGGTTTGGGCTAAACGTATTGGGATTAACTATTGCATTTACTTGCACATTAATGGTTTACTCATTTGTTACCAACGAGCTTAATTACGACAGGTTTCATTCAAAAGCCGACCGTATTTACCGATTAACCGAAAATACAAATACCGGCAAAAGCTCAATGATTGATGCCAGAATATGGGGAGGTGTAGCTCCTTTGTTAAAAGATGAATTTAAAGATATTCAGGATTATGTCCGTTTATCATCCTTTCGCAATGCAATTGTTACAATTGATGAAAATATATTTTTTTCAAAAAAAATATATGGTGTTGACAGTTCATTCTTTAATGTGTTTGATTATGAACTATTAATTGGTAATAAAAAAAATATGTTTAAACGCCCCAAACATGTTGTAATAAGCAAAACCATGGCCGAAAGATATTTTGGCTCAACCGATATACTTAATAAACGCATTAAAATTTTACATCAAAAAAGCGATATTGCCGAAGAGTTTACCATAGAAGGGGTAATTAAAGATTTTCCAGAAAATTCACACTTTAAAGCCGATTTTTTATGCTCATATAAAGACAGTCGAGACAATTGGTCATATACCTATCTTTTATTACCCCAAAACGTAGAAAGCATGCAGTTGCAAGACTCAATACAATCATATTGGAATAGCAGATATGCCAAATCAGACTATAGTCCCATAGCCAATTTACAGCCGTTGACAGCCATTCATTTACACAGCCATAAATCGCGCGAAATTGAACAAAATGGTAACATGCAGGCTATTTACCTATTGATTAGCGGTGTTTTAATAGTTTTTATTATTGCACTTATTAATTTTGCAAACCTAAACTCAGTACAGTATTTGTCAGAGCAAAAAAGCTTTATGGTAAAAGCAGTTAATGGAGCAACTCCTATAATTTTGGCAAAAGAGTTTTTTAAAGAAAACTTAATTTTACTTACACTAGTTATAGGTCTTGGCTTTATTTCGGTTAATTATCTGTCGAACCTATTCAGCTTTAAAGCTTTTTTATTAACAGCTAAATTAAATATTGCCATATTAACCTTTACCTTCTTCATTATAGTAAGCATTTTTGCTGCCTTACCATTTTTATACCGTAAAGTAAAACCCATTGCATCATTAACTAAACCACAAAATCGTAGTTCACATAAAGTTTTTTTAGTAATGCAGTTGGCACTTTCAGTAATTGCCATAACATCAACCCTGTTTTTACAAAAGCAAATTAATTATATAAATACCTTACATCCTAATGCCAAAAAATCTGATTTAATTGTAATGCCAAAAAACCCAATGCATGTAACTGCTAAGTTCAAAACATTAAAAGAACAGGTATTAAAACACCCCGAAATTTTAGAAGTAAGTTCGGTAATGGAAGAGCCTGCCGGTATTGTAACCGATAATTTTCCTTATATATTAGATGGTAAAATTTCAGATGACCGTAAGACCATTAATATTTTAAGTATCGACTCTAATTTTTTCTCATTCTTTGGAATAAAGCCCATAGCAGGCACAATAAACATGGGTACATGCACAACTTTTGAGTGGGAACAAAAAGCAATTCAGCTTTGGCAATTGGAGAGGAATAATCAAGAAATACCTTCAGGATTAAGAGAAGAAATAACACCTATACATGCCAAATACATAATAAATAAAATGGCTTTGGGGCATTTGGAAATTGAGAGTGCTGAAAAGGCTATTGGTAAAAAGTTTCAGTTCGATTTTATGGGCGAAATGTTTCCCGAAGGCGAGATAATTGGTGTGGTTAACGATTTTCATTACACTAATATGTATGTAAAAGAGAAGCCTCTAGTTATGGTTGCACGCAAAATGTTTTGCCATTGTTTTTTGTTTCGTATTAATGCAAACAATAAAAATGCAGCAATTGCAGCATTAAAAACAGAGTGGGAAAAAATACACCCCGATGTACCGTTTAAATATGAATTTGTAAGTGATAGCTACCAAAAAGTGTATCAAAAAGAGTACATGCAAATGCGTGTTCTTATGCTGTTTGCCATTATATCAATTATACTTTCAGTAATGGGGCTATTTGCCATGGTGTCGTTTAGCTTAAAAATTAGGGTTAAAGAAATTGGCATACGCCGAGTAAACGGAGCAAAAATATTTAAGATAATTAAAATGCTAAACAAGGATTATTTGAAATGGACAGTTTTTGCAATAATACTAGCCTGCCCAGTGGCATATTATGCAGTAAGCCGATGGCTTGAGAGTTTTGCCTATAAAACGCCGTTAAGCTGGTGGGTATTTGCTTTTGCTGGTGGCATTACTTTGCTAATAGCGCTGTTGACAGTAAGCTGGCAAACCTTTAGGGCTGCAAGGCATAATCCTGTTGAAGCACTACGCTACGAGTAGTAGCTTGATAAGGAAATCCCGATGTATTCTTTGTAGCTTATAAAGAATGAATAAGCCCAAAAGAAACAATCGGGGTTGAAGAATTAAGATATGAATAATTTTATTTTTTAATATTGTTTTTTCCTTTAAAAGAAATAAATTAACCTTTTTTTTAAATAAATATAAAATGATAATAGATGGACATGCTCATGCCTCAGGAAATTATTTAACGCCGAAAAATATAGTTCAATATTTGGTACAAAGCAATGTTAATAAGGTTGTTTTAGTTCCGGGTGAGCTTAATAGCAACAAAACCTATCACTTTCCTGATATTGCTAAGTTGCTGCCAAATTTTAATATTACCAAGTTTTTCAACCATTTAACAAAAACAGTAATAAGTTTAACAAATGCCCAAAAAGATTTTATTATTGGCAATGCTTACGTTTATGAATTAGTAAAAGCACTGCCCGAGAAAGTAATTCAGTTTTACTTATTAACAAATGCTTACGATAGTATTGCTCATGAACTTGATGATAAATATTCAAAATGGAAATTTAAAGGTTTAAAATTACATCAGTGCTGGTTTCCAATATCTATAAAATCAAAAATTTTTAACGAAGCGTCAACTTGGGCAATAAAAAATGACTTGCCGATATTTATACATCTATTTTCTGATAGTGAAGTTAAATTGTTAATTGAATTTAAAAAGGATAATCCAATGTGTAAAATAATAGTTGCACATATATTTGGGTTAGAGTTATTTATAAAATCAAAATTTGTTTTTGAAAATTTATATTTCGATATTTCAACCTATCAAGTAACATCAGATAAACGAGTTTTAAAAGCAATTAAATATTTTGGAGCAGATAAAATTATAATGGGTTCAGATACTCCCTATGGAAAAAATAACTTGCAAAAAAATATTGATAGAATAAAAAATATGGATATTACAAAAAACGAAAAAAAATTAATTCTTGGAGAAAATATGAAAAAACTATTAGCCTGAATAATTCATAAACTTTTTGAAAAAGCAGTTAACATATTGATTATC
>CBDUWQ010000180.1:0-8091 GCA_965370965.1 uncultured Bacteroidales bacterium | reverse complement strand
TTGCAGAGCCTTTCTTATTTTTTCTTATATTTACAATATTGTAAACTACTACATATGATTACTTATTTGCAAAACTACAATAAAAAAATATTCCTTTTGCTTTTGTGCCTAGGTTGCTGTTTTAATAGTTATTCATTAATTGAAATCGACAGTATTAAACACAAAATATTAACCGAACAAGAAGATACTGTAATAATAAAGCATTATATAAAACTCATTGATGCTTATGCGCAATCAAATGCTGATTCGGCAATGATATTTGCCAATAAGGCATTCGAAATTGCCGAAGAAATTGATAACCCTAAATACGATGTTTTAATTAATTCACGGTTGGGTAATTTGTTTTTTGCACAAGGTAATTATGGACGTGCTATAGAGTACTACTTTTATGTACTTAAATATTATGAAACGGGTAAAAAGCCTGCCGATTTAATAAGCCCATACTTTAATATTGCATTAGTTTACAGCAAACTTAAAAACAATCAAAACTCGCAAGATTTTTATTTTAAGGCTTTGGCTATTGTTGAAGATGAACTTAAAAAAGACTCAACCATTGGGCAGCGTTTTCCAATAGGGCGCATCTATAATAATATAGGCATTACCTACCACGACTTAGGGAAATATGATAAGGCTCTTGATTTTTATCACAAAGCCTTAAGCATATCAGAGGACTTTAACAACAAAGTTGCATTACCTTTTGTGTATAATAATATTGGCTTGGTTTATCAACAAATGGGCGACTATAATATAGCACTTACATTTTTTGAAAAGGCATTAAATTTTAGATTAAATACTAATAACTTAGAAGGGATAGCACTTACATATTCATATTTTGGCGCATGTTACGCATTAATGGGTAATGATACAAAATCATTGGAAAATTATAAAAAAGGCTATAAAATAGCTAAAGAAAACCAATACACCGAACTCCAAAAAAATATTGCTGAAAGCTTAACTGAACAGTACGCAACTATTAATAATTTCAAAAAATCATATGATATGCATATGGTTTATAAAACACTTTCCGACAGTCTCGATATTGCAGAATCAACTCGTACCGCAATTATGTTGGAGCAGCAGTACCGTTTTGATAAAATTCAGAAAGAGGTAGAGTTAAAACAACAACAAATGGTATTTAGAAACATAATTATTGGCGGGACACTTTTTACCATGCTGGCAGTTATTTCATTGTTGTTTTTTTTAACACAAAGCAAAGTGAGGCGAATACGTTTGCAGCGCGAAAACCTAAAACTTGCCAATGATAAGTTGGAAGGCGAGCTCGACTATAAAAACAAAGAACTTACCACCAATGTTATGTACCTGTTACGTAAAAATGAGCTGATTAATTCCATATCACAAAAACTGCTCGACCTAAAAAGCGAGTTGATAAAATCAAATCAGGATCCTATACAAAAAATAATAAATGAGCTCCGGCGCAGTATTGATGATGATATTTGGAAAGAGTTTGAATTACGTTTTAAAGAAGTTCACGAAGATTTTTACAAAGCGTTAAACAAAAACCACCCCGAATTAACACATAACGAACGTAAACTATGTGCCTTTTTACGACTTAATATGTCAACCAAAGAGATATCTGCCATTACTTTCCAGTCGCTACATAGCATAACTATTGCCCGCTCAAGGTTACGCAAAAAGCTAAAAATCACCAACACCGAGATAAACCTTGTCGATTTTTTAGCATCAATTGAGTAAACCATAGTTAAAATAGCATAACCAATAAAAACATATTGCATATCTATCTACTTCTACATTATTAACTTTATAAAGTAGAAAGGAGAAATTATTTCTTTTATAGAAATTAAAACCAATCAAATACTCATTTTAAACAATATTACACCATATTATTTATTGCTTTTGATATATATATTAGCTATACAATAATAGTTTGTAGCGCAATATTCATTAAAATAATATAAAATATCTATAATAACTGCATTAACTTCTATTTGTGTAAACGCCACATAAACAACACTATATAAATTTTGTATATATAAAATATAGCTACTTTTTTATTTAGTATTTACTAAGTGTATATAGGTTTTTTGCTAAGCCTATATTATAGGGTGATATTGCTCAAAAATTTGAAATACATAGCAGATGAATAAAATTGAAGACAGACTTATAAAACAAATTCAAAAGAGTCAAAATATAGCAGAAGCATTAAAAAAAATGCTTGCGGAAATAGAAATAAAACAAAATAAAACGAATGAATTAATTTATTATTAACTAAGTAATACTATTTTAAAATGAGAAAACTAAAAAGAATATTACTCACATTTCTTGTTATTGCTACCTATATAATAGGTGCTCAAGCACAGGTTGTAGAGTTAAATGAAGAAAAGGTTCCTTTTAAAATTGATGATACAGAATTTGTATCAAAAACAAAGGACATAAAAAGCGACCCAATGGTAATAGGGCCCGACCTATATAATCAAATGGGTGAGGTTTCTACCTACTACGCATTAAACGTAGCTTACACTTATGATGATTATGAAGATTACACAGGCTATTCAGCCGATGATTTTTTGATACCAACAGGAGATAACTGGGACATTAAATATGTTAGGTTTACAATGTACTCTCCGTTTTTAACCGACAGTATATCATATTTTAATGTAATTGTTTATAGTGATTTGGCGGGCAAACCCGACACTATAATAAAAGAATTGGTAAAACAAACCAATATTTATTACGAAACTCGTTCTGAAAATGCTGGTATGCATGATATTACAGTAACATTATCTGAAAATATATCACTAACTGAAGGAAAATATTGGATTACAGCACAGCCTGTAACCGATATTGTTGAACCCAATGCTTATGACGATCCAAGTTTTTGGGCAGGCAATATGCTTCAGGTTAAAGCCGATGCCATTAACAGCCAGTCGCACATGAAAAACCCCGGAAAAGGTTACTACCCATTGTCCGAGTGGAGCTCAATGACAACCTATTGGAACAAAATGCAAGGTGTTGATTATGGCTTTTATAACTTGAACTTTGCCATTTATGGCCCGGCAAAAGATAAGGACTTGGCAATTACATCAATAAATACACCTGAAACCGGTGCAGGACTTACAAATGCCGAAGATGTAATGGTTACAATACAAAACCACGGGTTAACCGATGTTGAAGATGATGAATATACAATAAGGTTTAGGGTAAACCAAGGCACTTGGTTTGATGTCGATAACGGAAAAGCTGTGCCAAGTGGTGCAGAAATATTATTTACTATGCACGTTGCAGCAGATTTATCGGATAAAGGTATCCATAATATTGAAGTAGAAATTATTTATGCCGACGATGAAAACAACGACAATGATATTTTGGATAAAACCATTGAAAATTATGGCATTCTTTATCCGGCTGTACCAGATACAAAAGTTGTTTATACAACATGCGAAGGTACATTTACCGACCATGGCGGGTTAGGCAACATTATAGAAGCTTACTCTCATGATACAGTTGTTTTTATACCGGGCACTGAAGGCTCACGAATACGTTTAGAGTTTTATGATACGGAAATGTCAGGGGCATACCCTTTCCGTTTTTATAACGGAAGCAGCACCAATGCACCCGAATTGGGCAATTGGGAGGCGTTAAATAATTCAGAAGGTATCTATACACAAGAAATTCATGGCTTGGTGCTTGAAGGTACAAATCCTGAAGGTGCTATAACTATTATAATACCTGGGTTTGATATAAACTCTTCATCAAACAACTTTTTGGCAAATGTAACATGTGTTAAAAATGAAAATACCGACTTTACAGTAACAGGTATTCAAACAAACAAACCATACAGTTGGGAGAATGAAACCATTGAACTAACAGCATTGCTTGAGAGCCGTGGCTTAGTTACAGGCAGCGCGCTTGTAACATTTTTTGTCGATGGAACAGAACTATCCTCTACCGTATCGACAACAATAATGGAATACGGACAAACCGGAACATCAAAAACATTTTGGACACCAACCGCAGCAGGAACATATGAAATAACTGCAAAAGTACCTGCCGATGATGGATTATATTCTGATGAAAAAGAGTTTACCATTGAGCATGAAATTTATCCTGCCGGATATTTGGTTGAAGGTTTTGAACTGGAAAAATACCCGCCCGAGGGATGGGAAACCAGAGTTCAGGGAGGAACAAGCAGATATTTTATATGGTATAACGATCGCCCTCATTGGGAAGGCAAATGGCAAGTATCAATTAATATGGATACTTTGATTACACCAAAATTAGATATATCAGAGACCGACACTATTGAATTTATTTACAGCGCCGGATTCTTTGGTGGAACATGCAGTATTATATATGCACCTACACTAGACGGACCATGGAAAGTTGCCCACACAGTATCATACGGATTACCCTTTGCAATAGAATACAAAGCTTCGCTTTGGAGAGCCGAAGGAGCTAATTATATTGGTTTTGCAGTACAAGGAGGCTCAATTGATTTTATTAGAGGTGCTAAATTGCATATTGCAGAATATAACCTATCTGCCATTGAATTTACCGGACCAATTGACCCACAAATTAATACAGAGGTTAATTACGACTTTAAAATAAGAAACATGGGCGATGGAACACTATCAGGTTCCGATTATTCTGTAAAACTATGGAAAGAGATAGATGAAGATGCAACAGAAATAGCATCTCTACAAGGTGTTAACATCTCGTTTTCAAACTACCATACTTTTAGTTTTGAACATACATTTACAACAGTTGAAAGCGGTAATATTTATGCTACAATTGACTATACTGCCGATGAAGAAACATCAAACAACGCCTCAGAATCATTAAACTTATCTGTAATTAAAGCAGGTGTTGAATATGTTTTACAAGGTTCAATGGAAAGCAAACTATTTGATAGAGGAACTATTGCCGGCTATGGAGCCAATTATGCCGAAATTATTTATCATAAAGATTCGTTAGATATAAATGGTGAAATTAGTGGTATTTCAATTTACTATGATAATACCTATAGTTCTGATGTTAAAATGCAGATTTATATGGGCGAAACAGAATTAGAAAACCTTGAAGATGGGTTCCTGTCAACAAGTGCAATGCACTTAGTTGCCAATACCATAATTGAATTGGAATTTACAGATGAACCCTATGTACAGGTTTATATTCCTTTTGATGTACCGTATTTATACTCAGGTGAAAAAAACCTGGTATTAGGATTTTATCGACCTGCAATTGAAAATGATGAACATATGTGGTCTGTATTTCTACAGGCAACACAAAGAGATGCCAATGTAATTCGCTATCATGCAATGCAAATGCAAGAAAAAGATACCGATGTATCTGACCCTAATGAAATTAACGCACTAACATATCAGCTTGGCATGTATGTGCCAAACATGATGTTCTACATAAAAACTACCGAAATGGATGCATCACTAACAGGTACTGTTACAAATGAAATACCCGACAGCTTAAGCGGTGTAACAATAAGCCTTAAAGGTTTTGCAAACACAACAAAAACCGATGTCGATGGCAAATACAGCTTCCCTGTAATGCCTTATGGCGATGTAAATGTAATGGCAGAGTTTTATGGTTACTATAACGACACTATAACCGGAACTTTTACCGCAGCAAACGAAACCGTAGTTAACTTCACAATAAAGGCTTTGCCTACAGTTGAGGTAACAGGCAATATAATTGCCAACGATTCATTAAAGCCCATAGCAGGTGTTGAAGTATATATGACAGGCTACAATATGGAATTTTATGAGGTAACCGATGCCGAAGGCAACTTTACCATAACAGGAGTTTTTGCTGCTCACGATTATGATTTGACATTTACTCATATTAAATATGCAGAGCATACCAAGAGTATTACAGTACCCGTTGAAGGATTAAATATTGGCACCATTACTTTAGATGAGTTGGAAGTTCCTGCTTTTAATATATTAGCAAATATTACCGAAACAGGTTTGGTTGATGTTGAGTGGCAAACCCCACATACAGGGGTTAAAGGTATGGTTGATCCAACCTTAGGAACAGGCTTTGGTAGTTTTTGGTACAACGAACCCGACGAAGATGTTCAGCTTGGAAACCTGTTTAGGGTAACCAAACCCGGAACGGTAACTTCGCTGGAATTATCAAATTATGCGTGGGCAAGTGCTCAGGCAGGCGAGTTGTACTTGCGCTTTTATAATAAAGACCGCGAAGAGATACTTAAGCCAATAGCATTTACCATGCCCGACAGTACTGTTGACTGGATGGAGATACCGGTGCCTAACTTTACATATACCGAAGATTTTTATGTTATGGTTCACTGGAACAAGATACACCAGCAAACATCAGCAATTATGAGCCATAAGCATGACGATAATGTGGCATATTTAATTGATGGTAGCGGAAGCTGGATGCTGCTTACCGATTTGGTTGGAATGACACACTCGGGAGCATTTAGCTTGCGCGCTAATGTATTAGAAGAAGGTAACGGCGAAACCAAAGCATTAATAAGCTACAACCTTTGGCGTACTGAGATTGAGAATTCACCCGACCCCGATTTGTGGGAAAAAATGAATACTGAACCATTGGCAGGAACATCTTTTACAGATGAAACATTTAACACTGCTGCCGATGGATATTATATGTATGTGGTACAGGCAGTTTATACAAATGACGATTCTCCGTATTCATATTCAAATAGCATTAATAAAGGTGTGTTTGTTGATGTAACTGTAAATGTAACAGCTAATAACAGTCAAGATATAACCGGAACCAGAGTTAATTTTGTACATGATAATGGTGCTGCTATTAATACCTATTATGCTGAAGTAGCTAATGGTAAAGTAGAGTTTTTACGAGCGCTAAAAGGTAATTATGAGATTAGTATATTTAATGGCTCGGGTTATGAAGTGTTTGAAGCTAATTATACCATTGTTAATGATACAACAATTAATGTTGAATTAGAAGAGATAATAATTACACCATCAATGTTATCGGTATATACTGATGAAGTAAATAAAATAGCCAAATTTAGTTGGATAATAGGTGATACAATTACATATAAAAATGATGCCGGTAATTTTGATTATAGTGTAGCACCAAATTTAGGCTTTAATACAGGTTTAGGAAACTACTTTGATGTTGATGATAGCGGCGATATTTATGCTATTGAGATAAGGGGAGTTGCCAATGATGGAAATGAGGGAGGAAAAGTAAGAATAGTTATTTATGATGCTGACGAAGAGATTTTAGGTAAATCAGCAGAATTTGTAATACAACCCGATTCATTTTTATTGATTGAAACGCCGCTAATTGCTTTTAATGGATCATTTTATGCTATGGTTGAGTGGAATGAAGATGAAACACTTGGTACGCACTGGTTGGCATTTGATATTTCGGCAGAAGCAAATGGTGGTGGCTACGTACGTGGTGATGATAATGGCTTTACCGAATTAACATACAATGGAAGCCTTGTAGCATTCGGAGTAAGGGTAAAAGCTGTTATAGGCAGTAAAAAGAGTATAATTACTAATACCAATACCGAAACTAAGGTAATTGCTGATATTAGTGATAACACCACTCTTAATGTTAATTCAGGAGCTGCATATGTTGCCGAACCAAAAGGTATAAAAAGTGTATTGTCGTACAATGTATTTTTAAACGATGAGTTGGTTGCCGACGGTGTAACCGGACATAGTTTTACATTTAACGAAAACGACCACCTAACTGTAGAAGGTGTGAATACATACAAAGCAGGTGTTCAGGCTGTATTTACAACAGGTAACTCTATTATTGTACCTATTGATTTTGAATATAATCACATTGTGGACACTATTGGTGTAGTTGATAATATTGATGCCAAACTGGTATTGTATCCTAATCCGGCAACAAACAATATTACAATATCGCATACCGAGAATAGTACTATCGAAATTTATAGTGCAGTAGGCAAGTTGGTAAAAACTGTTACCAATAATAGCACAATAAGCACAATTAGTGTTGCAACCCTTCCTAACGGAACCTATATTGTTAAGGTTGTATTTGACGAAGGCAATGTTTACAGAAATATGATAATAAATAGATAAATAAATAAAATGAAATATGCAT
>CBDUWQ010000179.1:0-8103 GCA_965370965.1 uncultured Bacteroidales bacterium | reverse complement strand
ACTCACTCATTATTTTATGATTTAATCATTGTACTGAAATGACAATTATTACTTTTATTTTTTTTTTGCAAAATAACAAATATTATTTTTAACTACACAAACAACAACAAACTAACAGCCATAACAGCCATACCGGCAACCAATCCGTAAATTGCCGAATGGTGCTTACCATATTCCTCAGCTGTTGGCAACAGCTCATCAAGCGATATAAATACCATAATGCCTGCTACAGAAGCAAATAAAACCCCAAGAACCGTATTGTTAAGAAACGAACGTAAAAATAAATAACCAACCAATGCACCTAAAGGCTCGGCTAAACCAGAAAGAAATGATAATACAAATGCTTTTTTTCTGTTTCCTGTTGCAAAATATATTGGTACAGAAACAGCAATCCCTTCGGGTATATTATGGATAGCAATGGCTACGGCAATGGGTATTGCAATGCTCGGGTCAATCAGTCCTGCCGAAAAAGTTGCTATCCCTTCAGGAAAATTATGAATTGCAATAACAAGAGCCGAGAACAGTCCCATTCTCATTAGCTTTTTGTCCTTTGTTATGGGTTTATTAAAATCTTCAATGCTCCGTATTTCGTGAGGGTTCTCAAAAGAGGGAACCAACCTGTCGATAATTGCAATTATTAATATTCCGCCAAAAAATGCAAGTACAGCATACCAATATCCTATTTTATCTCCATGAGCTTCTACCAAAATATGTTTTGCCTCACTAAATATTTCAACAAACGAAACATATATCATAACACCTGCCGAAAAACCAAGAGATACTGATAAAAATACCTTATTTGTTCGTTTTGTAAAAAAAGCCAAAGCACTACCTATTCCTGTTGACAGACCGGCAAATAATGTTAATAGGAATGCAAATGTTACATTGTTTAATTCCATTGTTGTTTCAAGTTTCAAGTTTCAAGTTTCAAGTTCAAGGTTAGAAAATTCATATTATTAAACGATAAACAATTTAAAAATGATAATTAAATGTTCAAATATTATTAATAAGTTTATTATCTGTACAGGTTTTATACTCCATTTGCAAGGTTATATGCTGTATTTTAAAATGATGCTTTAAAATATGCTCAACGTCCTTTTTTACCAACATCATTTTTTCCATATCAATATTATTTTTAACATTTACATGAGCTTCAATATGAGTTTGCTTGTCATCAAGCATCCAAACATGAACATGATGAATATTCTCTATTTCAACATTTTTTTCTACTTGTTGTTTAATATCATTAATATTAATATTTGCTGGTGTTGACTGCATTAAAATATCTATAGTCTGTTTTACAATTCCCCATGTATGATAAATTATATATATACCAACAAAAATAGTAATAATCGGGTCTATCCAAAAAATACCATATAACCAAATTGCAATACCTCCAAGTATAACTGCCACCGACGAAAGGGTATCGCCTATTAAATGCAAGTAAGCAGCTTTAATATTTAGGCTATGGTTTTTATCTTTATTTAATACCAAAACAGAGATTAAATTAGCTAACAAACCAAATGTTGCCACAATAAACATTATTTTACCTTTTATTGGCTCAGGCTCTAACATCCTTTTATAAGCCTCAAAAAATAAAAATATTGAGATTGATATAAGAACAACTGCATTAAACAATGCTGCAAGTATTTCTATACGTTTGTAACCGAATGTTTTGCGCTCATCAGGTTTTTTCTTACTCCTTTTACCTGCAATAAATGCTATAAACAGGGCCGACGAGTCACCGAGATTGTGTAAGGCATCGGACAATAACGATAGGCTATTAGAAATTAACCCCCCAATAATTTGAACTATTGTGATAGTGAAATTCAGCAATGTAACCCACAATAATTTTTTACCTTGAAAATCTTCTGCGTGATTGTGGTGATGGTGATTTTCGTGTGTCATAACAATAATTTTCTCATAAAAAGTACTTCGGACTTTCTCAGCAAACCCTAAATAAAGAAAAACCTATAGATAAAAAAATCCTGTTTTATAATGACTTATTATCTTATAAAATACCAAAATTGTGTGATAATTTTATGTGAAATATTTTATCAACAAATTCGCAAGCGGATTGTTTTTTTTTCACTAATAACACAAACCTGCCCAACTAATCAGTCAGGCCGGTATCCACTAATTTTATGTTACCAAAATGGATGAGTTTTGTTATTATAGATTCCTCATTAATAATCACTAATGAAAATGCTTGCGGAATTTAGGTTTTTCTCAAGAGATTTAAAATATTTAAAAGCTTTTAACATTCTTGAACCATACCACGAAAACATCTCACCATTAACTAAAATAACTATGAAATTTGGATATTTTATTTGATACTCTTTTTGGTGCTTTTTACTAAAAAAGAATGGTTCGCTCGACAACAATATATATTCAGGTTTTGCGTCTAATAACTCTTTTTTAGTAATTTCAGGATAGTTTTTAAGATTATCACTAAAAATATTTTTAAATCCTACAATACTCATCATTTCCGAAATAAAAGTATCAGAATTAACCGTTATCATAGGATTTTCCCAAATTAAATAACAAGCCGTCATAACCTTGTTATTGTCTGTTTTTAACTGTAACAACTCGTGCTTAATATCTTTTATTAATCTTGCCGACTTATCTTTTTTATTAACAATTATACCAATAGACTTAATAAGTTCCAAAGCAGACTCGATATCTACAACTTCAAAAATAACCGTAGGAAACTCATTGGCAATTTCTAAAACTAACTCTCGATTATTTTCCTCTTTTACAGAAATTATCAAATCAGGTTTTAATTCTCTGATTTTATTTAAACTAAAATCTTTTGTGCCTCCAATTTTATATATTTTACGCACCTTTTCTTTAGGATGTACACAAAAGTCAGTACAACCAGCAATATTATCATCCAACCCTAAATCAAACAATAATTCTGTAACCGAAGGGACTAAGGAAATTATTCTTTGAGGTGTTTTGTCAAATACAATCTCCCTTTCTAAATCATCAATAAATACCATAACGTAATATCACACTAACACTTACCTTTTTTGGCAGTACCCACGAATTTCATCATCGGCTTTCATGTATTTATACTTAAATGCCTTATGAAAATCGCTACATGCCAAACCCGACTTATGCTGTAGTTTACGCACTATACCGCGTTTATAATAAAGCTTACCATTAAATGGATAAAAATCGAGAGCCATGGAGTAATCTTTCTCTGCAAATTCATATCCGTACATTGTTTTATACACATCGCCGCGGGCAATATAAATATCGGCGCTATATTTTTGCAAGGCTATACATTTATTGTATGCCTTTAATGCGCTCTGATACTCACCACCTTTAAAATATATTTCGCCTGCCAGTTTATAAACATCAAAATCGGGCACCAACAATACTATTGCTTCTAAATCATTAACAGCCTGCACAAGCTTACCACTTTTTAAATAACCTGTTGCCCTTATAAAATAGTAATCTATTTGGGTTGAGTCCATTTCAATGGCAATTGCAATACTTTTTAAGGCTTTTTTTGGTTTATCTATCTCATTTTCAATATTTGCCCTTAATGCATAATACTTTGCAACTTTGGGGCGTTTATCAATAGCTTTATTTATCGAAAAATATGCATTTTCATACTCTTCAATACTAATAAAAACCAAGGCTTTTAAATAGTATGCCTTAACCAAGCTTTTTCTTATGCTATTTAAATTTTCAATAATGCGTAATGCATCTTCGTCGTTTTGCAACTCATATTCATACCATGCATCCTCCAGCATCAAATCGTATTTTGAGTACCAATCTTCACTCCATAGTTTAACCCACTCTTTGGTATTTTCAATAGATGCAAAAGCCTCGTCAGTTTTTATTATTCGCTGCATCAGTTTATTCTTCTTTTCGAGATGCCGGCGCAGATACTTAACAGCAATATCGGGCTTTGCCAACCGCGCATAACATTGAGCCAGCTCGTAATTTACTTTTCTGTTATCGGTTTTATTAATTTCGATAAATATGTTTGTTGCCATTTTATAGTTGTCCAAAAGGTAATAAGCTTTTGCCACACCCATTTTTACAGAAAGGTCATTTTCTATTTGCGATATATGCTTATTGTAGTATTCAAGTGCCTTATTGGGAGCTCCTTTTTGGTTGTAGGTATTTATAACCAACAAATGGTTTGAATCAAAATTCTGTGTTAAAACAGATAATGATATCAATAAAAAAAACATTGTTACAATATGTTTGACCATAAATATTTGTTTTAGTTATTCATTGTTAAATTGCTACATTGTTTTTAATCTCAAACCTTGAACCTTCAAATCACTCTGTACCGCCACCCGTATCATAAAAAATATGAACATAACCGCTTAAAATACGGTGTTCAATGCCCGATATTCTTATTTCATAAACATCGCACACATAATAATAAACACCGGGTTTTAACAGCTTTTTCGATTGCTTACTTTTGCCATCCCACTCAATAAGCGGGTTTGTTGTTTCGTAAACAAGGTTTCCCCACCTTGAGTATATCTTTAAATCAATTTTATCAACATACCTATTAATTACATCAACAGGAGTAATTGGAATAAAGAAGTCGTTTACGCCATCGCCATTGGGGGTAAAAACATTTGGCAATTCGTAATACAAACAATTATCGACACATACAATGTTTGAAAAACGGCTCTCGTTTAAACTTGAATCAATTGCGGTAACTGCATAACAGCCTGCCAAAATATCGCCCAGCACATGTCTATACTGTAAACTATCGGGGTGTAATACCGAATCAATCAGCACAAAGTTTGATTCAAATGATAACGCGCCATAAATAAAGTATTTCATAATATCCTTTTTAGGACTGTTAAGTGTCCATGTAAGGGTATTAATATACGTTTCGCAATTGGAGAACACCTCTAATGTTGGTGGTTCGGGTGGTATTGTATCAATGGGCACTCCACAGTTTTGATGCGAGTAGTTTATTAGTGGTTTTATTATCCCGTTAAGGTTGTAATGCCCGTACGATGTAATTCTGTAACAATATGTTGAATCGTTTTCAAGCCCTGCATCAATAAACATATTTGAATTGGAATACCCTATACTATCGTATGAAGTGCCATTTGGCAGTTTTCTATAAACAACATATTCCGAATTTATCCATGGGGTGTTATTCTCAAACTCAATTGTTAATTGCCTGTTTGCCCCGTCAATTTTAGGAAAAACAGTACTTGCAGTCATTGGATATTCAGTTAAACCATTGCTATTATGAATTTCGACACGGTAACTATATGTCTGCTCAATAGTATTTATTTGTACATCGGTATAAATTGTGTCATTATCAAAACTAAACAATGTA
Organism: uncultured Bacteroidales bacterium; assembly: GCA_965370965.1. Taxonomy (GTDB): domain Bacteria; phylum Bacteroidota; class Bacteroidia; order Bacteroidales; family SZUA-534; genus GH45. The sequence continues at coordinate 2,771 of CBDUWQ010000179.1, read as the reverse complement.
TCAACAACAGTAAAATCGGTATCCCAAATACCTGTGGCTCTTTTTATTATATAAATAAGCTCGCCTGGATATTCTATAGTATCAAACTCTATTGGTTTTGACCACGCCAAATAAATTTCGCCATTTTGTTCATCATGCTCCGTAACACTTACGTTGGTAATTATGGGCGTTCCGCGTACCAATTCGGCACATGCTTCGGCAGAAGCCATACTTTCCAATTCATCGTTAAAAACTGCTGTAATCATGTAGCAATATTCAAACCCCTGATTCAATCCAAGTTCGTTATTATTATCGAGATAAGCTGTTGCATTTTTATCGGTAAGGGTAGCTATTTTATCAAAACCTGTATAAGCAGGTACGCCGGTTTCGCATCTATCGGGTATAAAACCATAACTATTTATACTACGGTAAATATTAAAGCCTATGCTATTATCACAAGGGTAGCTGTCCCAAATTAATTGCATACTATTATTTGTAGGCTCAAGGCTTATATTCTCGGGTGGAGCGCCAACAATGGTAATATTCACGCTCATTTGGTCAACAAGGTTAACCTCGGGGTTATCGTCAATTGCTTTAAAAACCACCTGATAAGGCTGTTTGCGCACATGAAAACACTTTGTATTCCACTCAAACGAACCTATTACAACACCCAATGCCGGGGTTGAAATAAACATGGCTGGTGTATCAACCTCAAATACACCTCCGGTGGCCGATAGCGTTATGGTTTCGTAAGAGCTGTCGCGAGCTGTAACATCAAATTGTAAAAATTCTCCAGCAATACCACAAACTGGTGGAATAGTGTCAATAACAGGTGGGGTGTTATCGGTATCAAATACCTCTATTTGCATATCGCGTGTCATTCTGCCAATTTTAATACCCTGCCTCCATTCATCAATAAAAAAGGCCACATTATAAATCCCCTCCTTAATTGGTGTATTCCAAACTAAGTTACCTTTTACCGCATCAATATAAATGGGTTCATTACTTGATGGTGGAAACTGATAATTACCTATAGGATCGCCATTTTCTCCTGTACAAACAGTCATTTCATATGAAAGGCTGTCACCATCGGGATCGTAAGCCGATGGGTTATGAATAAACACTTGATTAACAGCAGCCTTATCAACAGGCGGATTCAATAAAGTTGGTGTATTATTAAAACCCAATGTCGGATTAATCTGCAAAATTGTTTTTATTGAAAAAACTGTGTTAATTGAGTTGGGAATATTTTCTACCCCCTCATTCCGGTTTGGGTCTTCAACTAATATTACATATGTTGAAGCTCCTGCAAAAGTATGCACCGCTCTATAAATATTTTTTCGGTAATAATCGGGTAAGTCGTAATATACTTCCCTATCCATTATTGAATATGTTCCATCGCCCCACTGTATATCTAACTTAGGTCTATCGGCAGGAGTAATACCCTCTGACGTTGGTTTAGTATTGGTGAATGTTACAACCGTAAATTCAAATGTGTATGCCGAAATTTGCTTATAGGTAATCTCCCCCGCCCTGTTATGGGTAGCAAAATTTACTTTTACCAACAAAAGCATTGCAATTGTAAATAGCAATATTTTATGCATACAACCAAAATCAAATTATTTTACCAAAGTAACTGTTTTTTTTGTTTCAGATGATGAAAACACTAATCCTTTTTCATTACCCTTATAACTTATTATTACAATATTTTTTTGATCGCCAAACCAATTGCAAAATAGGCTATTTTCTATATTCAAGCTATTCACGTCTAAATTTATTTTTCCTTCTAAATAAATCCATACCGATAAGTCATCAACTTCTTTATCGGTATAATTAAGGTTAATATTGTTGGCATTATTATTTAATTTAAACCTTTGATTAATATATGTCATAATATATTCATTAACCTTACTACTGTTATCTGATAAATTAATGGAGCTATCAACTTTATTAAATGCTTGTACTACTGCCGAAAAATCGTCAATAAAAACTTTAATTGCAACCTTTACAGAATCACCAACAATATCGATATTAGTTATTGAAAGATGCAAAGGATGAGCCTCAACATTTATTGGTTTTACTGCCAATAAAAAAACTATTAATATGCTAAATAGTCTTTGCAAGAAAACGCCAAAAACTGCGTTATACTCGTTTTTGAAACAGTCATTTACAAATAGTAAACTCCTTGGTTTCAAAAACTTCGCAAGCCTTGTCTTTGACACATTCTTACCTGCCTGGCGTGCCTTGGCAGACAGGTCAAAGACTTGAATATAGGCATTTTTCTTGCTGACACTAAATACTATTTTGTGCATTTCAATTAACCTGAGTTTCTTACATCTATTAACTTGGCTAAAATAGATACAACAATATCTTTGGGCGTTTGGCAGGCAATACCTATACCAATTGGTGTGTTAATTTTATCAAACTCCTCTTTGGTTACAATATTATTGCTTAAAACATCATTTTTAATTGTTACAATTTTTGATTTACTGCCAATCATGCCCAAATAAGCCAAATTTAATTTTGCACAATGCTCAACAATAGTTTTATCAATGCTATGCTTATAGGTAGCCGAACAAACAAAAGTATCTTTATCAAATGGCAAAGTATTTAATGCCTTTACAAAATCAATATTTAAACACTCAACGGTATCAAATATCGGGTTATCAAAAATATGCTCCCTATCGTCGATTATAGTTACTGCAAAATTAATCTTTTTTGCCATTTGTGCTAAAAAAGAACCAATATGCCCGGCTCCAAAAATAAATAGTTTCTTTTTTAACTCAATAATC
>CBDUWQ010000178.1:0-8105 GCA_965370965.1 uncultured Bacteroidales bacterium | reverse complement strand
CTATTAACAATGTTAAAAAATATTTATTATAAAAACATTGACTTTTTGTTTTTATAATAAAGATAATTCGTAATGAGTGTTTTAGCTTTTTTTTAACCGCAGAGAACGCAGAGGTTCGCAGAGTTCATTGGTTGTACAGTTATCCGCTAAAGCAAGATATATTTTTATGTTAAAGAAATAATTAGGACTATTATTATACTCAGGGCGATGCCCCAGTGTATAATTATTATGCCTCTTCAGGCATATGCGTCAATTTAAGGTTTAACTTATTGATAAATAATTAGCTTTGTGCTTTAGCTCTGAGTATTTTATGAACGAATAGTTGGCTTTAGCCAAAAATTACCTGTTTATAAGACTACGGCATTTATGCCGTAGCTAATCATAATCATCAAGATACGACTTAAATTGACGCTAATGCCCTTTATGGCGATTATTGTTAACTTATTAAAAAAAGGCAGACTTTATGGACAAGCTTATTTATTCCAATGTGTACTAATATATTTGTAAGTTTCGCTCATGCCCATTGGTTGCGACGAGGCTGAAGCCCTTATATAAAACTCCTCTTTATCTGCGGAGCTAAGAAAAAAGGGTTTTTTGCTTTTTTTAACAGTAACAATGCAAACATCTTTACTGTTTATTTCAATAATATTAATTGAAATATATTGGTGTGTGTTTTTACCCAAAGCCTTGTTAACTAAATTTGTTATGGCAAGGTTAAAACCATCACGGTTTTTTTTGCTTAAACTTTGGTAATCTTTATCAAGTCCAAGAGTATTTCCTTCATCATTAACACCAATAAATAGCATACCGCCATTTGTATTTAAAAAAGCAGCAATGGTTTTTACAATAACATATTCAAGAGCTTTATTAGGCTTTTGCTGATGATAATCCCATCTTAAACTCGATTTAAACTCAACTAAATCGTTTTCGCCTTTATTAATGATTGCTTGCCAGTTGTGTAACGAATTAAAATTTGTAATTTGTAATGTTTGCTTTTTATGTTTTTTTAAAATAAAAACAGATAGAAAAATTAAAACCATTAATAAACCTGAAAATAGAGAAACTACCCAAATAATAGTATAACTTTTTTTAACAATATCCCATTTAATAGCAATAACAGATAATTCTTCATCCGTAATTTTATCGTTACCGTTAATTATAAGGTTGCGTAAATCAAAATTGCCTTTTTTAACCGCAGGTCGTAATTTTGCTGTCGATAAAGTATAAAATGAATAATAGCCTTTTGGTATTTCTAAATTTGTTTTACTGTTTATGGGGCTGGGGTAGTCATAAATAAAGCCTCCATAATTGTTAGAATTAACTTTTTCTTCAAAATCAATAAAACCATTGCAAACTTTAATAGTTAAATCAGGAAACTTTTGTGAAAGTATGTTCAGTATATTTTGGTTTTTTAAAACAAGTATGGTAAAATCAATATCGTGAATAAATTTTGGGCTATGTTTTTTATTAATAAAAAGGATAGTATTTATGCGCATTATGTATTCGGCATAATCAAGAGTATAAGTCAAAGAGTCATTAATTATGGTGCCGGCAATAATATCGGCCTGGCCGTTTTCAATTTTATTAATAAATTCACTTTCATTGGCTGAAATAAATTCAATATTTTGTTTATTAACCTTTGCCCATAATTTCCAATAATCAATAAGTACACCATCTGGTTTACCTTTTTGGTTAACAAAGGCATAAGGGTAATAATACTTATAATGAATTATACGCAAGGTGTTGCCCATTAATGGTTGCCACACTAATAATACTAAAAGTAAAAAAATAGTGTTTTTATATTTCATGAGATTAGATTAAAAATAAAATGCACAACATCTTTTTTAACACAAAAAAAGATATGAAGGTGTAAAAATATTGTATAAATTTGATTTTTTAGTACATAAGTAAAATAAAAATTATAAACAGATGAAAATAGCAATAGCTTGTGATCATGCAGGTTTTGATTTAAAAAATGAGTTAATAGAGCATCTTAAAGAAAAGAGGCATACGGTTGTTGATTTTGGAACAGATTCGGCAGAGAGCATGGATTATCCTGATACTGCCCACCCAATGGCAGCAGCAGTTGAGAAGAAGGAGTTTGATTTAGGTATTTCCCTTTGCGGAAGTGGGAATGGTATAAATATGACAGCAAATAAGCACCGGGGGATACGTGCAGCATTATGTTGGGATGTTGAAATATCTAAATTGGCGCGTCAGCATAACAATGCAAATATATGCTCGCTGCCCGCAAGGTTTATTTCGGGTGGTTTGGCAAAAAAAATTGTTGATGCATTTTTAAATACCGGATTTGAAGGGGGCAGGCATCAACGTAGGATTGAAAAAATACCGGTATAGATTGATTGTTATGTTATCAAATACCAGTAAATATGCAATTAGGGCAGTTTTATATTTGTCCATTTATGCTAATGGGAATAAACGCATTGGCATTAAAAAAATTTCAGATGCATTAGGGATACCTTCACCTTTTTTAGGAAAAATACTTCAGGTTTTGGTACGTCGAAAGTTTTTATCATCAACAAAAGGACCTAATGGTGGGTTTGGCATAGGAAAACAACCCGATAGTATTACCCTTTATGATATAATTATAGAGATGGACGGCGATGATTTGTTTAACACCTGTTTGTTAGGCACAGGCAGTTGTGCCGATAAAAAAAGAGATGGCAAGCATTGTGCAATTCATAACGATTTTGAAGAAGTTAGAACCCAATTGGTTAAACAATATAAAAGCCTTACTATTGGAGAGCTGGCTGTAAAAGCCGAAGATAATATAGATAAAATATTTTTATAGGCTAAAATGAGATAGATTTTTAAAATTGGAGTAGGAAGCGATATTTTAAAACTATTGTAAATATTAAAAACTATACTAAAATGAGTAAACAAGGAAAACTATTGTTGTTAACAGTAACAATGTTTGTGGTAAATGTTTGCACCATTAATGCGCAGTTAAACACAGTAAGGTTATCGCCAGGAGGAAAATATGGAGATGAAAATTTGATAGGAGAAGTGAATCGTCAGGGTTTTTTGGCTGAACCATATTCAGAGTGGTTTGAAAATAATTATAATGATTATAAACCTAATGGTGATATTTTGAAAAAGATAAAACCTTTTTTAAAAGATATAGAAATAACAGTTTTTTTAGGAACTTGGTGTAAAGACAGCAAGCGAGAAATACCAAGGTTGTATAAAATATTGGATGAGCTGAAATACAAGGAAAAAAACTTAACCATTTTTGCACTTGGGATAGCACCCAATGAGTTTAAAAAAAGTCCAAATGGCGACGAAAAAGGAAAAAATATCATAAGAGTTCCTTCAATTATTATAAAACAAAAAGGGAGCGAGATAGGACGAATAATCGAACATTCTGTAAAATTGTTAGAAGAAGATATATACAGTATTCTTAATAACAATAATTATAAGCCGAATTATGCTATTGAATCTGAAGTAAACAATTATTTTGTAACGTATGGTTTAAATACATTTATTGAAAATATTGATACACTTGCAATTTATTATAAATTAAAAAACATATCAAAAAACAACCTTGCGCATTATGTTGCATGGAATTTGGTTTTTACAGAAAAATTTCACGAAGCTGTTGCAGTATTAAATATGATGTTGAAAATTTATCCCGAATATGCTTCATATTACCTAACGCTTGCTCAGATATATGAGTATCAAGGGAAAAATAAATTAGCATTACAAAATTATTCAAAAGCAGTAAAAAATATTAAAGATAATAAGTTTGTTAATTGGACAGGAAAAGCAATTAATGAATTGACTAAAAGCTATAGTGGTTATTAGCATGATTAATTTATAAATTTTATCAAAAGAGAATTATTCAGGTTAGATTTAATATTAGCTTTTTTGCGATGCTTTAATAAAAAGCAAAAGCTTATTACCTGCCTCAATAATTACAATAGCTTGGTTAACCAATACCTCAATATTATGTGTATTAGCGTACAATCTTAAATTGAATATTGTTAATCAAAAACAAACTATGAGTCCATTCTGAAAAGTATAATTGGTATTATGCAAGTGCGAGAATATGAAACTGCCATAAAATGCTTATTAATTATTTAATGTTTGAATAAGATTATACTTAAAGTGTTTATTTTTGTAAGTTGTGCGTCATTAAAACCGTAAATTGGATACAAAAACCAGTAATTTGACTATTTATAAATCTTAAGGGACCATTTAACTTTGTGCTATTAATTATTAATTATGAAATTAGCATGAAGAAAAATGTTTACAAAGCTCAATTAATTCTACTAATACTGAGTGTGATAACTCCATCTTTGGCAATAAGTCAAAATTTAACGCAAACAGTAAGGGGTAAAATAGCTGATATCGATAATAAATTACCCTTAATTGGGGCAACCGTTATAATACTAGGGTCTGAACCATTAAAAGGTACAACATCAGACACAAATGGCAGTTTTAGGTTGGTAAATATACCTGCGGGGCGAATTACTTTACAAGTATCTTGTTTAGGTTACGAACACAAAACTATCCCAAATATTGTTGTTAATTCCGGTAAGGAGGTGGTCTTGGACTTTTCCCTTCAGGAATCTGTTGTAAAGATGGATGAAGTAGTTGTTAAAGCATCTAAAAATAAGGGAGAAGCTCTAAATAAAATGTCACTCCTTAGTGCCCGTTCAGTTACATTTGAAGAGACCAACCGTTTTGCGGGTGCTTTTAATGACCCATCCCGCATGCTGACTAATTTTGCAGGAGTTTCTACTCAGAGCGGAAATAATATTATTGTAAGGGGTAATGCGCCCAAATATGTTCAATGGCGTTTAGAGGGGGTTGAGATTGCAAACCCTAGTCATTTTGATGATCAAAATTCTTCAAGCGCAGGGATGTGTGCCCTGAATAATAACCTTTTAGCAACATCTGATTTTTATACCGGAGCATTTTCACCAGAGTATGGAAATGTCTTATCGAGTGTTTATGATGTAAAACTAAGGGCAGGTAATAATGAAAAATTCGAAGCTACTTTTGGTTTTGGTTTAATAGGTACTGATTTTACTATAGAGGGACCGCTTAAAAAAGGTTATGCCGGTTCATACCTTGTAAATTACAGATACTCCACAGCGACCATAATAAGTAATCTGGGACTTGTTGATTTTGGCGGAATTCCAAAATATCAGGATGCTACTTTTAAAATAGTATTGCCAACTAAAAAAACGGGCTCATTTTCTTTATATGGATTATTAGGATCAAGCAGTTTCTTGTTTGAGGATATAAAATCTGATTTTATGTCAACACCAGGTAATAGAGATATGCAAGAAAATATTATCGAAGATTTTGAGAAAAGTAATTACCTCCTTAATATCGGATTAGCCCATACCGTGCCAATTAATAAAAAGAGCTATATTAAAACTAATTTATCATATTCAGCAAATGGCAGTAATGATCGTGTTTATGAATCCAGGATAGGAAGAACCGATAATGATGAAGGTGTATTTTTATACGACACAACAAATAGAACTTTGAATTTTAAAAGTGACATAAACACATCGGTTATTAGAGGAGCTATTACTTATAACAACAAACTTAATGCAAAAAACAAAATTCAGGTAGGTGTAAAATATGCCCTTTATAATGGTGATCAGAATCAAAGTACATTAAATCCTGATTCGATTCGGATTTCCTTAGTAGATTTTAATGGAACTCTTGATGTCCTTAGAAATTTCATTAGCTGGAAATACAGAGTAAATGAAAAAATTGATATCGTAGCCGGAATACACAACATGAATGTGTTATTTAACCGTAAGACTACTATTGAACCAAGAATTGCAGTGCGCTGGGCGCTAAATAACTCAAATTCTATTCATTTCGGATATGGCAAACACAGTGATTTGGAAAGGTTACATAACTATTATTCCAGAGTAAAACTAGAAGATGGAAGCGTAGTTGAACCAAATCATGATTTGGATTTATTAAAAGCACATCATTTTGTTTTAGGTTACAAAAAACGCTTCACAGAGAATTTAATGGCAAAAATTGAAGCATATTACCAGGACTTATACAATCTACCTGTTGAAAACATCGATACGAGCTATTATGCAACCATAAACGAAGGTGTTGATTATCGATATGTTGATTTAGTAAATAAAGGAACCGGGAAAAACTATGGAATTGAATTAACATTAGAGAAATTTTTTGCCAATAGTTACTACTTTTTAATTAATACTTCGTTGTTTAGTTCTCAATACAAATCTCTGGAAGATATTACTCGTAATACACTATACAATGGCAACTATTTAGTAAATGTTTTGGGAGGTAAAGAATTTGATAATCTTGGTAAAAAGTACAATCAAATACTATCCTTAAATGCTAAAGTATTCTTTGGAGGTGCAACGAAAATTATCCCATTATTAAGAAATGAACAAGGAGATTTAGCCGTAGAACCACAAAACAACAAGTATTGGGATTATGGAAGAGCCTATGATGATAAAATCGATGATATATATTATATAACCATATCAGCAAGTTATAAGTGGAACAAGCCCAAAACGACACACGAGTTATTCTTTAGTATAGAAAACATTACCAACGCCCAAGGTAGAAAGTCCGAATTTTATGATGCGAGCGAACCTAATTCAATTGGGTACAAAACTCAAACGCCTCTTTTTCCAAACTTTATGTACCGGGTATATTTCTAAATTGTTTTGCTACTTTTAATGGCTCAATTATGCACCTAAATTTCTGAAATTAACATGAAGAAAATAATTTACAAAGTAGAAACAATTGACCAACTGCATCAAATAGTGGGTTTTAGCAAGCCTAAGAATCCACTTGTTACAGTTATCGACTATTCGCAAGTGGACGTAGCAAATGCACCTGAATCAGGAAGCTTTGTGTGTAGTTTCTATTCAATAAACTTCAAAAAACATTGCAGTTTTTTGTATGGAAGGCAAATATTCGACCATCAGGAAGGAACAATGCATTGTACTGCTCCCGAACAAATCATTACATTCGACCGCAAGAAAGAAGAAGGAAGTTCCGAAGGTTGGGGATTATATTTTCATCCTGAATTGATACGGAATACATACTTGGGAGAAAAAATTAATGAATACGGCTTTTTTACCTACGGTGAGAATGAAGCACTTCACCTTTCTGAAGATGAAAAGGATACGCTAATCATTATCCTAAAACAAATACAAAGAGAATACAATACAAATATTGACCAACATTCTAATGACCTTATTGTATCGAATATCGAACTATTGATGAACTATTGTAAACGATTTTACGGAAGGCAATTTATTACCAGAACCGGTCAAAACAAAGATATTATTGTCCGTTTTGAAAAATTCATTTCAGATTATTGTAATTCGGAACAGATAGAAGAAAAAGGAATTCCATCGGTAAAATATTGTGCCGAAAAAATGAATCTTTCCCCAAATTACTTTAGTGATTTACTAAAAAATGAAACGGGTAAAAACACACAGGAACATATACATTGTTACCTGCTTGAAAGAGCTAAATACCTACTATCAAACTCTAATTTAAGTATTTCTGAAATTGCATATAATCTTGGGTTTGAATACTCACAAAGCTTTAGCAAGCTATTTAAGAAAAAGGTAGGAGTTTCACCTGGTATATACCGGGCAGGTTAAACAAAGTATTAATTATGTGTACAATAGCTAATATTTCAAGGCAATGTAGTTATTGAAATTCGAAAATAACGAACACACAACAATGTATAAAAATAATAGCCGAGATTGTAGTAAATATGAACATTGTAGCCCGCTTCAACTTCATCGTAAATTGAATAATTGGAGTTCCGCAATCGGCCACTATTCTTATACTTAAAGTTGTATGCTATTTTGTGGACACACCTGAGACAATAAATGCATAAATATAAGGAGTTTTAATTTCATTGCGATAATAACAGAAGGATGTACTTAATACTGAGGAGATGATGAATTTTACTAATGTTAAATACGAGATTGATAAGGAAAGAAAAGAAAAACCCAACATGAAAATATTATCATACTGGGCAATTGTCTCTTTTTTAGCCTGAATTATGCAAGAATTCATCACAACTTCAATTAATACTCTGATTATCA
>CBDUWQ010000177.1:0-8110 GCA_965370965.1 uncultured Bacteroidales bacterium | reverse complement strand
ACGCCGACTTACAGCTTACACAGGTTTATATAAAGTGCTTGGTGGCGGTTGGATTGATAAAGACTAAATAAACCTCTTGCAACTTGTAATTTATTATTGGAAGTTCAACAAATACATTATCAGAAAAATAAGTAACTGAAAAGTAAAATTGTCCATTAATTCTAAAGCCTTACAGAAAATCTGTAAGGCTTCTTTATTTTGGATATAATTAGTACTCTTAGATCAAATTTTTGTATTTTTATTGCTGACACTAAATTATAAACCTACAAAATTATATGAAAATGAGATTTTTTTTACTTCTCCTTGTAGTAATGGCTTTATGTATTAATACAATTGCACAACCACCAACCTGGACAAACAAACAACAACGTAACCTGAAATATCCCAACAAGGAATACATTAATGGTTATGCTCAGTATAAAAACCAGCATAACCAAGAGCAAGATGTTTTTATTGAGAAATTAAAAGGATACGCCCAAACCGAACTGGTTCAAAGTGTACAAACCACTATTGAGTCAGCAAGTATAATGGCTACAAAAGAGGAGGGTGATAACTTTTCTGAATTATTTATGATGTCGAGTGTTTCAACATCGGGCATGACCATTGCCGGGCTTAAATTTAAAACATATTATGATAAAAAATCGAAAACCGGATATGCTTTTGCTTATGCAAATAGAAAAGAGGTAATGACCAATTACCTTGGTATTTTAAAAAGAACAAAAAGTAGTATTCAACAAAAACTCGATCAGGCAAAAGCATTAACCGGACAACAAACCAAGCAACTAATGCAACTGAATAGCTGTTACCCTCAATTTAGGGTTGCAGAGGAGGGACAAAGCATAATGTTTGCGCTTAACCCTGAAATTACTGAGGATGAACTATTAATGAACGATTTTAAAACATTAAAAACAGAGGTAGAAAACTTAAAAGCAAAACTTGAAAAAAGCACAACAGGTGATATTAACGAAGCTGCATCAATGCTTGCTTTTGCATTAAAAAGTCAATTGGCTGACAATGTTAAAACCATTAGGTTAGTTAATCTTTCGTATCAGGATACTAAGATGGGAAGTTCTTTTTCGCGCAGGTTTTCAAAAACATTAGAGCAGAAATTAAGCTCAGAAGCCGGAATAAACGTTGTGTCCAATATTACTAAAACAGAACAGGAGCAAGTAAATAAAATGTTAAACGGTACTTATTGGGAAGAGGGTAATGCAATTAAAATTATTCTGGTACTAAAAGATACTAAAAGCAATAAAATACTTGCCAGTGCCGAAACCAAATTAAACACTACATGGCTTACAAATAACAGCATAAACTACAAACCCGAAAATTTTCAGCAAGCATATTCAACAATGAAAGCCTTTAAAACCGATGAAGTAAAAGGCGGTGGTTTATTGACAGAAATATGGACAAATAAAGGCGATGAAAACCTTATTTATGCCGAGGGCGATATTTTAAAACTTTTTGTACGTGTAAATATTGAAAGTTACATTAGGGTAATTTACCACATGGCCGATGGTTCACGCATATTATTGGTTGATAATTACTACATAGGTTCCGACAAGGTAAATATGGTATATGAACTACCATATGAATTTGAGTGTGCCGAGCCTTTTGGTGTTGAAACATTGCAATTAAACGCCCAAACCAAGGCTTTTGATAAACTGAATGTTACCCAACAATATGGCTACGATTTTATTAGCGATGGGCTAAATGAAATTTTAGTAAACACACGAGGTTTTAAAAAAGTAGCAAATGATGTTCAAAAAGCAGAAAAAAGAGTAATAATTACAACCATTAAAGAGTAGTATAATTTGAAAATATTTTTTACAACAATAAAAATCATACCCATGAAATACTTTAGCATTATTTTAATATTTACCGTTTTATATTTAATATGTAGAGCTCAAAGAACCAATATTGAACATAGTGTAGGTTATACTCAAGAAGTGAGCTGGATAGATTTTTCTGATAACTATCGTTATATAATTACCGCTTCCTCAGATCAGATGTTGAGAAAATACGTAAGTGAACAATTAGCCAAAGCCAGTAAGGGATTGCAACACCCTACGGTGTTTAAGGATAATATTTATCAGAAGTTTGGATTTAAAATAAAAAACTAAAACTATGAAACTAAAAACATTAACAATTATCGTATTAAGCCTTGTTTTAATGCAAACAAGTAATGCACAAAAAAAGATCATTGCAAATGTTGGACACCAATCGGAAGTTCGCTGTGCTGAGTTTAGCCCCGACAATAAGTATATTCTTTCTGCCGGAGGAAAAGATATTTTATTATGGAATACAGCAAATGGACGATTGTTACGAATTTTCAAGGGACATAATTCTAATGTGTCTAATCTTGTATTTATTCCTAATAAGGATGCTTTTATTTCTTGTAGTGGCGATAGAACTTTGAAATTATGGAATTTAAAAACAGGAAAATTAATACGAACATTTAAAGGACATACAAGACAAGTAACAAGTTTAGATTTAAGTAAAGATGGCAAATTTATTGTTTCGGCCAGCATGGATAAATCCTTAAAATTATGGGATATAGAAACAGGAAAAGTAGTACAAGAATATAATGGACATGAGAGCTTTGTGAGATGGGTTGCATACAGTCCTGATGGTAAAACTATTGTTTCCACAGGAAGCGACAAAACTATTAAGCTTTGGAATGCCGAGTCAGGAAAAATGATTAAATCATTTGATGGGCAGGGTAAGTATATTTTCTGCGCAGCCTATAGTCCCGATGGTGAAAATATTGTTTCGTGTGCTGCCGATGAGAACATAAAAATATGGAATAAAAAAGGGAGATTAAAACAAACAATTTCAAGATACGAAAAAAAATTTCGCCGAGTTTCTTATAGCCATAATGGAAAATATATTATTACAAGTAATGATAATACAGTATTACTATTAGATGCTGAAAATGGCAGATTTATTCGAGAAATGAATGGACATACATATAGTGTAAATTGTGCAACTTTCAGTTCAGATGACAAATACATTATTTCGGGAAGCTCGGACAATTCGTTAATACTTTGGGATACAGAAAGCGGAGAGAAAGTAAGAGGATATGACGGATCTTTGCATTATATATACCATGGTACAATGAGCCCTAATGGCAGATATATAGTTTCGAATAGTGCTTACCACAATAATATAATATTGTGGGATGCACAAAACTGGGAACAATCAAAAATACTTTCGAGGCATACAAAAAATTTGTGTGATATAACATTTACTGCTGACAGCAAGACCTTTGTATGTGCAGGCAGTGACAATTTAGTAAGGTTCTGGAATACTGATACCGGAACAGAAATAAGAAACCTTGAAATAAAAGTAACACATTTAGAAAGTATCAGCCCAAATGGGAAATACCTTATAAATAGATGTTTTGATAAAAATACTGCTACGTGGGATAGCGAAAATTTTGTTTTGTGGGATGCTGAAAGCGGAACGAAATTAAAAACATTTACAGGTCATACCGGCTATATAACAAGCATGTCATTTAGTCCTGATAACCAATATATTATTTCAAGCAGCAAGGATAAAACTGTAAAGTTGTGGAGCATTAAAACCGGAACAGAAATAAGAACTTTTACCGGACATGAGAATGAGGTATATTCGGCAATATTTAGCCCTGCTTGCCTAAGCGACCCAAAGGGTGGCAAATATATCTTATCTAGTGGTGAAACAATAAAACTATGGGAAACTGAAACAGGAAAAGAAATTGGATCTATAAAAAAACAAGTGGGCGACCTCTACAACTTAGCATTTAGCCCTGATGGTAAATATTTTGCTTCTGGTAAGTATAATATAGTGGTTTGGGAAACCGAAACCAGAAAAGAAATATGCACATTACCTGGACACAGTAAAGTGATTAATGGCATAGTTTTTTGTCCCGATAGTAAAAAGATAATTTCATTTAGTGAAGATGGCATCATAAATATCGGGGATATAACAACGGGTAAGTTAATTGCAAATTTATATGGAATTAAAAATTTTGAAGACTGGATAATAACCACACCTGATGGATATTGGACAGGCTCAAATAATTGCGGCGAATACGTTGCAATGGTAGAAGGATTACAAACATGGAATATAGATCAATTTGCAATAATAAATAACAGACCCGATATAATCTTGCAAAGGTTAGGTTCAAATAACAACCAGCTTATAAATCATTTCAATAGTCAATATAAAAAAAGATTACGAAAGCTTAATTTAACTGAAGATGCTTTGGAGAAAGGATTTCATACTCCTAGCTCGGTTATAACCAATTCATTGCAAAATAGCAAATTTGTAAGTTTGGATATAAATCTTTCCGACAGTAAGTATAATCTACTTTCATATAACGTTTTTGTAAATGATGTTCCGGTATATGGCAAAGGAAAACCTATTAATGAATCCAGCAAAGTTTTATCCGAAAAGGTTGAATTAACAAATGGTAAAAATAAAATAGAAGTATCGTGTATGAACGAAAAAGGTATAGAATCATACCGCGATATTGTATTATATAATTACAACGAAAAAATAACACCTGATTTATATTTTATTGGATTAGGTGTTTCAAACTACAAAAACCCAATGCTCAACTTACAGTATGCACATAAAGATGCCTTAGACTTAGAACAAAAATTTAAATTGATGGAAGGTAAAGGGTTTAAAAATGTTTATACCAAAACTTTAGTTAACGAGCAGGTAACAAACGAAAATATTAAAGCAGCAAAAGCTTTTCTGAAAAATGCTAAACCCGATGATGTATTTGTTCTTTTTATTGCCGGGCATGGTCTGCACGATAATGATCCTGAATCGACCTATTATTTCTTAACATATAATACTGATTTTAATAAGCTTTCCAGTACCGCCGCAAATTTTGAAAGCATTGAGGATTTACTGCAAGGAATTCCTCCTCGCAATAAACTCTTCCTGATGGATGCATGCGAATCTGGTGAAATTGATGAAGAAGAGGGTCCTGGCCTTTTACTTGCTCAGGCAAATAGCCGTGGCTTATCGGCGCGTGGTTTCAAAGCAATAGAAAGCCACAACAACTATTCACAGCCAACAATGATGCGGAAGTATTCATTTTCAAGAAACAGATATATATAACGATTTATTAAGACGTTCCGGAGCAATCGTTTTTTCATCGAGCAAGGGTAATGAATACTCTTATGAATTTGCTGAACTGCAAAACGGCCTTTTTACAGAATACATTATGAAAGCTCTTACAACAAACGAAGCCGATGCAGATAAAAATGGAACTATAAGCACTGATGAATTAAGAACCTATGTTTCACATGAAGTATCAAAATTCAGCGGCAATGCACAAAACCCAACAGTTGACAGGGATAATATTTACCAGAAGTTTGGGTTTAAAGTTGAATAGAATCCAACTATACCTAACTGATATAGTATATTTGGTAAAGTAATTATTTACAACTAAAATTTAACACTATGAAAACTACTCGTACTACAACAGCAGCTATAATGATTATAGTATTTATCTTTTTTGGTACAGAGACTATACATGCCCAAAATGAAATACCAGAATGGATTACCAAACTGCCTTCTAAAATAGGCTATGTTTATGGTGCAGGTATCGGTAAAAGTACCGATCTATCAATGGCAACAAAAAAGGCACGACTTATTGCTTTAACTGATTTAACCAATTACTATACCGATAAGTTTGAATCGTTTGCAATTAAATGCGATACTATTTTAGGTGCAGATAATGAGATTCGACAAATTGTTACCTCTATTAAAATAAATCAGGAAGCTACACTAATAGGAGTTGTAGAGGCTGAAAAAGCAGTTGATATTCAAGACGATTTAACAATTGTATATCTTTTACTAAAACTCAATGTCAGCGCAGATATTAAAATGTTGAAAAATGAAGTTGGTGGCAATTCCGGACTTCGAAAAAAAATGGACAAAAAAGGTCTGTTAAAAGAGTTGGATAAATTATAGGCATATTTAATTAATTGATAAGTAGCTAATGAGTTATAAAGTTAATATCACATCTATTAATTCATGGTAAAACCATAAAAACTAAAACAATGAAAAAACTAATTTTAACACTACTTGCTGGGTTATTAATAACCTTTTTAACAACTGCCCAAAACACATACACCCTAAAAGGTAGTAGTTTATCGTTTACGTCGGCTGATGAATTTATGAACATTTATGACAATACCGGTTACGCTGTTTATAAAAGCCCACGCATTGAGGTAACTATGAAGAAAATTAGTTCAATTGCAATATCCGGTTTTGACGAAGAACTCAGCAAACAGTTTCCTGTTAAACAATACATAATTACCAAAAAGGTAAACTTAACCATACAACCAATCAAAAGGGCATCTTTTATATGGGAACAAAAAAGGGCAGTAAATCATATTATGCAAAAGGATTAATAAATGTAAAAAAGAGTGGCAATACAATTCTTGTAGACATTAAGTACGATCCCCGAAAGGAATTGGAAATAAAGCAACTTATATCTTCGTTTTATACAGGAACAGTTGTACCCGAAAGAAATAATGAAGCATTGGAAACAGGTTTAACTGCCGATAAAAGCACAGCCGATAAAAATAAGGTAAACCAAATTGTAATAGCCGAACAAAAAGCAAAAGAAGATGCTTTAGCAGCAGAACTGGCAGAACAGAAAAGGAAAGAAGAAGAAAGAAAAAGAGCTGAAGCAGCAATATCTACTCCAATTCCTATGGTTGATATACCTGTTGTACCTGAATACGATTCACCTAAACATCCTGAAGTACATCATGCAAATCTGATAAAATTAACAACAGCGCAAAAGCAAGAATTTGTAGATTCGCACAATCACTGGAGAGCCGATGTTGGAGTTGCCCCTTTAACCTGGAGTAATGATTTGGAAAATTTTGCAGGTGAATGGGTTATTATTAAAGGAGAAGAAGGCTGCGATATGCAACACCGCCCAATAACAGTTATGGCGAAAATATTTACTGGTCGAGCGGAATGAATTTTGACCCTTCGTACACAGTTGATGATTGGGGAAGCGAAATTAATGACTATAATGGCGAAAAAACAGGCGAACCCACAAGAGGCGTGGTAGGGCATTACACCCAAATAGTTTGGCGAACAACCACACAAGTGGGCTGTGCAGCTTTTAAATGTGGAAGCACATTATTGGTTGTTTGCAATTACAACCCGGCAGGTAATTGGGTGGGTAGGCATCCTTATAAAAAACAATAACCCAGGCGAGAAACCCAAGTTATTATTTTGAATACATTAAGAATAAACCCTTAATCCATCATGAATTGTCTTTATTTTACTAATCTAAGCGCTTAATAAGTTTTAAATATTTTTCATCAATTAACTTTTCAATTTCAGCCACAAATTCTTCTCCTCTTTTACGATCAATACTTTCATTAATCGTTTCTGCAATTTGGGAAATAATTTTTGGTTCTGATGACATATCTTTTTCTTTCACTAAAACTTTATAATCATTAAAGTAAAAAGGGCTCATAAGAACATATGAAAATTTTGATTTGCCATTTTCCCAATAGTATTCATGAGCTTCTAAAGTTATTTTTGTTCTAAATGTATATTCAACATCATATTGCGAATCAGAATCATCATAATTTATATCTATTGTATAAGTTGGAACAACAGTAAGTTTGAGAAGTAATTTATATTTAGTGTCATTAACATCAGTTTGATAAGGCAACTTATCAAAATCAACTAATTCAATTAAATTATCTGTACTATATGTCTCATTTAATTGCGTTGCAAGATGCTTGCCTATAGATTGTAATGCATCTTTCTCCTCAAATGGAATGAATTTAACTAAACTAGGTACTGGTTTTGACCCCCTATTAACATTATAATGTATGTCATAAACAGTGAGTTTTATCGCCACTACATTTCCATCAGATTTTATCCGATTAAGTTTTTCCGTGAAGGATTCACCTTTTACCGGTACATTCTCAGTTTTTGAAACAACATTATCATCTAAATCAGGTTTTATAATCTCAGGATCAATAGTATATTTCAATTTTTTAGTAATCCTTTTGCTTAGCCTGAATAATTCATAAACTTTTTGAAAAAGCAGTTAACATATTAATTATCA
>CBDUWQ010000176.1:0-8189 GCA_965370965.1 uncultured Bacteroidales bacterium | reverse complement strand
GAACTTTGAACTTTGAACTTTGAACTTTGAACTTTGAACTTTGAACTTTGAACTTTGAACTTATAACTTTGAACTTTGAACTTATAACTTTGAACTTATAACTTCTTCATCAATGGATACATCAGATTTATTAAAAAAAGTACGGCATATTGAAATTAAAACCCGCGGGCTGTCAAACCAAATATTTGCAGGCGAATACCACAGTGCATTTAAAGGCAAAGGAATGACATTTAGTGAAGTGCGTGAGTATCAGTATGGCGATGCCATTCGCGATATTGACTGGAATGTTACCGCACGGTTTAACCATCCATACATTAAAATTTTTGAAGAAGAACGCGAACTTACGGTTATGCTGCTGGTTGATGTTAGCGGATCGAAAAATTTTGGAACACAAAGCCAATACAAACAAGAACTTATGACCGAAGTGGCGGCAGTTTTATCATTTTCGGCAATAAAAAACAACGACAAAATAGGGGTAATACTTTTTAGCGATAAAATTGAAAAATTTATTCCGCCGCAAAAAGGGAGAAAACATATTTTGCGCATTATTAAAGAATTGCTCGATATTGAACCAGAAAGCAACAAAACAGACATAGCAGGTGCTTTAGAGTTTTTGACCAATGCAATAAAAAAACGCTCAATTGGTTTTGTAATTTCCGATTTTATTGATTCCGATTTTAAAGATGCCCTAACCATAGCCAACCGCAAACACGACATTGTTGGGTTGAGGATTTTCGATAAACGCGAAACAAGCATCCCAAATATGGGCTTGGTAAAAATGCTTGATGCCGAAACAGGTGCCTTTAAATGGGTTGACACAGCAAGTAAAAGGGTAAGAAATACTTATGCTGAGTGGTGGCACAATCATTCTGCCAAACTCAAACAAACATTTAAATCAAGTGGAGTCGATTATGCATCGGTAGCTACCGGCGAAGATTATGTAAAACCACTAATATACCTGTTTAAACGACGTGGAGCTTAACTAATATTGAATAACAAAACAGAAAACACATGAAAGGTGGAAAAAAAATAGCTGGAATATTAATATTTTTAATTGTACTGCTTCAATTATCAAACCATACATATGGACAAGTTACGGTTAATATAAAAATGGATACAAGCATGTTGCTTATCGGCGACCAAACCAATGTAACATTTCAGGCAACATTTCCTGATTCCATAAATGTAAATATGCCGATTTTTTCCGATACAATTATTGATAAGCTAGAAATTCTAAACATATCAGAAATTGACACAATAAACGAAAATAACATAATTAAATTAAAACAGGAATATTTAGTAACAAGCTTTGATAGTGGCTGGTATGCAATACCCCCTATTGATTTTACAATTAATTTTCCAAAAGCAAACCGTATCGACACATTGCAGTCATTACCCATATATTTTGGAGTTACCACAATGGCACTTGATACAGCTAATACCAATGCAATTACCGACATAAAAGCCCCAATTGGCGCACCCATTACCTTTAAAGAGATTCTGCCATATGCAGGAGTTGGTATTGGCATATTGCTATTGGCATTCATTATGTATATTTTGTATATAAAATTCATTAAAAAAGAGACGATTTTTGTTAAAAAAGAAAAACCCAAGGAGCCGGCTCATATTATTGCTTACCGCGACCTTGAAAAGTTAAAACAAGATATGCTATGGCAAAAAGGGCTGATTAAAGAATTTTATTCGCGCTTAACCGATGTTATAAGGATTTATATTGAAAACAGGTTTGGAATACTTGCTATGGAAAGCACTACAGATGAAATAATAGATGCCTTTAGAACAAATAGTGATATTGACAAAGATTTAAAAGACGGACTTTTTGATACTTTGGTTAGAGCCGATTTTGTAAAATTTGCTAAAGCAAGCACGCTGCCCAATGAAAACGAACAGAGTTTTAGCTTTGCATATAAATTTATTGAGAAAACAAAACCTGTTGAAATTTTAATCGATAAAAATGAGAACAACACTAACAATACATTAACAATAAAAAATGGAAAACATAGTATTTCATAATCCAAAACTATTATACTTTCTGCTTCTGTTAATACCAATGATTGCATGGTATATATGGAAACAGGATAGTTTGCAAGCATCAATAAGGTTATCGACAATACAGGGGTTTGCAAAAATGCCTAAAACATACAAATATTATTTGCGCCATTTACCGGCAATACTGCGCAATATTGCTTTTACATCATTAATAATAGCACTTGCACGCCCACAATCAACCGATAATTGGAGCAACACATCAACCGAAGGGATTGAAATAGTAATTGCCCTAGATATTTCGGGAAGCATGCTGGCCGAAGATTTTAAACCCAACAGATTGGAAGCTGCAAAAAACGACGCAATAAAATTTATATCAGGACGACCAAACGATAGGATAGGATTAGTGGTTTTCTCAGGCGAAAGCTTTACACAATGCCCGCTTACAACCGACCACGCAGTATTAATAAACCTTATTAACGATGTTAAACAAGGAATGATTGAAGACGGAACTGCCATTGGACTTGGGTTGGCTAATGCTGTAAGTCGTTTAAAAGAGAGTACCGCAAAAAGCAGGGTTATAATATTAATGACCGATGGTGTAAACAACCAAGGAGAAATACCCCCCCTAACTGCAGCCGAAATTGCAAAAACATTTGGTGTTAGGGTTTATACAATTGGGGTTGGCTCAATGGGGCAAGCTCCTTATCCGATTACCGACATGTTTGGACGCAAGCGATACCAGCAAATGGATGTTGAAATTGACGAAGATGTTTTAACCCAAATTGCACATTTAACCGATGGCAGGTACTTTAGAGCTGTTAACAACAAACGGTTAAAGCAAGTTTATGAGGAAATAGACAAACTGGAGAAATCAAAAATAGAGGTAAAAGAGTATAGCAAAAAAAATGAAGAATACTTAATATGGATTGTTATAGGCACCATGCTAATTATAGCCGAAGTGCTTTTACGACATACAATTTTAAAGAATATACCATAATGTTTCAATTTGCACAAATAGATTATTTATACGGACTAATAGCATTACCACTACTTGGCATTATTTTTTTAATTGCTTTAGGGCTAAAACGTAAAGCAATTAAGGCATTTGGCGACCCCGATTTGGTTAAAGGGCTAACTGCCGAAGCATCTAAAACTAAACCATGGCTAAAATTTATAATTATTGAAACAGCTTTAATGCTAATAATTATAGGTATGGCAGGTCCTCAGTTTGGAACCAAATTAAAAGAGGTTAAACGCGAAGGTATTGAACTGGTTATTGCATTAGATGTTTCAAACAGCATGCTTGCCGAAGATATTGCCCCAAGCAGACTTGAAAAATCGAAAAGGGCAATTTCAAAAATAGTTGACAGGCTGCATAACGATAAAATAGCACTTATAGTTTTTGCCGGCGATGCCTTTATTCAACTGCCCATGACTACCGATTATTCAGCGGCAAAAATGTTTTTAAGTACAATATCTCCAAAACTGGTATCGAACCAAGGAACTGCAATTGGGGCGGCTATTGAACTGGGAATAAAATCGTTTACCCCGGGCGACGAAAAAAACAAAGCTCTTATAATTATTACCGATGGCGAAAACCACGAAAAAAATGCCATTGAAATGGCAACAACTGCCAACGAATCGGGCATAATAGTTCATACTATTGGTATGGGATTGTCAAAAGGGGCGCCTATTCCGGTATATAACAAATATGGAAATAAAGCCTACAGAACCGACAGTAAAGGTAATGTGGTTATATCAAAATTAGATGAAAATACCCTTAAAAAAATTGCAGCATCGGGAGGTGGAAAATACATTAGGGCAAATAACACCAAAAGCGGACTTAATTCACTTTTTAATGAATTAAAAAATTTAGATAAGGTTAAAATGGATGCCAAAGTTTATTCTGAATACGAAGAACAGTATCAGTATTTTATTGGCTTTGCCCTATTGTTACTATTTATTGAGTTTTTTATACGCTATAAAAAGAATAAACATTTAAGCTCGGTAAGCATTTTTAAAAAAAATATTTTATACACAAACAAGAAGTAAACATTATGAATAAAACAGTATTAATAATACTTTTTTTAATGATTAGTGTATTAGTTAGTGCACAGCAAGAGAGAAAATATATCCGTAAAGGAAACCGCGAATACGATAAAGCTTTTATAGATTCGTTAACAACTGATACAACACGTTACCAAAATGCCGAGGTTGATTATCGCAAAGCATTAGAAAAAGACCCAAATAATTGGGATGCATCATATAATATTGCCAACTCAATTTATAAACAAGGTAAATTTGAGGATGCGGTTAACCAATATCAGGCAGTAACGGGTATGGCCGACGATAATAAAGAGAATATGGCAAAAGCATACCATAATTTAGGCAATTCATACTTACGTACCAATAAACTGCAAGAAGCTATTGAAGCATATAAAAACAGTTTGCGAAATAACCCGAATGATTATGAAACAAAATATAATTTAGCATGGGCACAAAACAAATTGCAGCAACAACAGCAGCAGCAACAAAACCAAGACCAAAATAAAGACCAAGAGAATAAAGATAAGCAAGATAAAGAACAACAAAACAAAAACGACAAACAAAATAAAGACAAGCAAAAAGAGGAACAAGAAAAACAGCAGCAACAACAACAGCAACAGCAGCAAAATCAAATATCAAAAGAGGATGCTATGCGTATTTTAGAGGCCTTACAAAACGATGAAAAAAAGGTTCAGAAAAAAGTACAAAAACAAAAGGCTCAGCCAAAAAAACGAACAACCGAAAAAGATTGGTAGTTAAACAGAAAGATTATCTTTGAAAACTAAAATAGAAAAACGGAGAAACTTGAAACTTTGAACATTTAATTATCATTGTTAAATTGTTGAATTGCTAAATTGTTTATCATATTGACATATAAACTTGAAACCTGAAACTTGAAACTTGAAACTTGAAACCTGAAACTTTTAAACAAATAATAACAACACATCAACACAATGAAGCTTATTAAAAAAATAAAATACTTATTAATTCTAATTATCAGTCTTGGGATTAGCTCTTTCTCAATTGCCCAAAACGTTACTTTTAAAGCGTCGGCGCCACGGGTAGTTCAGGTTGGCGAGCAATTTCGGATATCATATTCATTAAATACCAAAGGCAAAAGTTTTCAAGGACCAAAGTTTAACAACTTCAGGGTTTTATCGGGTCCCAATGTCTCAAGCAGTAGCAGCGTACAAATTACAAACGGTAACATGATAAAAAATGTAACCTACACCTATAATTATATAGTAATGGCATCTGCAAAGGGTAAATTTACAATCACTCCGGCAAAAGTTATTGCAAAAAATAAAAAACAACAGTCAAACTCTTTAATTATTGAAGTGGTTGGAGGAGCAAATCAATCAGATGTAAACTCATCAGGCACACCTTCATCAAATGTCGATAAATCAAATATTAACAACAAAGGGCTGTTTGTGTCGGTAAATGTTAATAAAAAAACATTGTATCAGGGCGAGAGTTTGGTTGCCGAAATAAAAGTATATACACAAAAAACCCTTGCTGGTTTTGAAGATATAAAACTACCGCCTTTTACAGGATTTTGGAGTCAGGATATTGAGTCACCACAACAAATTCAGCTTCACCGCGAAAATGTAAACGGAAAAATTTATGAAGTAGGCTTGTTTAAAAAGCTGCTGCTTTTTCCGCAACGCTCAGGCAAAATAATTATTGACCCGTTTGAAATTACCATGATAACCCAGCAAAGTGTTCGCAGTAATAACCCTTTTGATGATTTTTTTGGCGGTTCATACCGAAGGGTACCGTATAAACTTGCAAGCAAACCAATTACCATAACAGTAAAACCTTTACCGGCAAAAAAACCTATTGATTTCAACGGTGCTGTAGGTAAATTTACTATGAAAGCCTCAGTTGACAAAACCGAATTAAAAGCAAATGAAGCTGTTAACCTACACATTAAAATTTACGGAAACGGCAACTTAAAACTTATTAAACCTTTAAAAGTAGATTTTCCTCCCGATTTTGATGTTTACGACCCTAAAACATCGCTTAACACAAAAGCAAGCACTAACGGAGTTAACGGAGGTATTGCTTTTGACTATTTAATTATACCCAGGTATGCAGGCACATACCGGATAGCCCCTATTACCTTTAGCTATTTTGATTCAAAAACAAAAAACTACAAAACAATTACCTCAAAAGAGTTTGAAATTTTTGTTGAAAAAGGCTCTGGCGATGCCGAAATGACATCAGGAATTGTACAAGGGCTATCAAAAGAGAATGTGAAATTTATAGGTAAAGATATCCGCTTTTTAAAGGCCGACTTTCAACTTAAAAAGAAAGAGAAAGCACTATTTAACAGCCTGTTGTTTTATTTGGCATATGCAATTTCAACACTAATTTTTATATTAATAATTGTAGTGCGCCGTGTTCAAATAAAGCAAAATGCCAATCAGGCAAGCGTTAAAAACCGAAAAGCCAACCGTGTTTCAAAAAAACGCCTAAAAAAGGCTTCAGGGTTTATAAAGAAAAATGAAAACGAACAGTTTTACAATGAGCTTTTAAAAGCTGTATGGGGCTACTTAAGCGATAAATTATTAATTCCTGTGGCAAACCTGTCAAAAGACAATGTGGCTGATATACTAAAACAAAGAAAAGTTGATAGCGAAAGCATATTAAGCTTAACTCAACTACTTGACACTTGTGAATTTGCCCGCTTTGCCCCCACTTCGGTTTCGGGCGGAATGGAAGATATTTATAAAAAAACAGTTAAACTGATTTCAAAACTTGACCAAAAAATAAAATAATGAGCAATAAAAATATAATATCACTACTTATATTGTTGTTAACTTTTGTGGGGTTAAGCTTAAAAGCACAACAAACCCAATTGCTTGATTCAGCTGCCCAACAGTATTCTAACAATAATTTTGAAAAAGCCATTACAACCTATGAAACTATTCTTGAAAATGGTTACGAATCGGCAGAATTGTACTATAACCTAGGGAACGCATACTATAAATCAAATAAAATACCATTTGCCATTTTAAATTATGAACGGGCAAAAAAACTATCGACAAGCGACGAAGACATTGAATTTAATTTACGCTTGGCAAACACACACGTAGTTGATAAAATTGAAACTTTGCCCACTTTCTTTTTAACATCGTGGTGGAACACCTTAGTGCAGCTATTATCATCAAACCAATGGGCTGCCATAAGCATAACAGCATTTATTTTAGGCTTAACAGGTTTTCTTATATTTTTTCTTTATAGAATTACAATTGTGCGCCAAATTAGCTTTTGGATAGGTGTAATTTTAATAATAGCCTCGGTATTTACCTTTAATTTTTCACGAAAGCAATATTGGCTATCAAAAAACCAACCCACTGCAATAATAATAACCCCATCAATAGTAGTAAAAAGCTCTCCGGCAAATAGTGGAACCGACCTATTTTTAATACACGAAGGAATGAAGGTTACCGTAACCGACAGGTTAGATAAATGGATAGAAATAAAACTACCTGATGGCAATGAAGGCTGGATTAAGGATATTGATTTGGTAGTTATTTAACCCACATTATTCATCAAATTTCGTAAAGATAATTGAGTTCTCCTGAGGCAAGTTCGGGGCAAATGAAACGAACGAAGTGAGTTCATAAATACAAATGAAACACCCATAATATCAGAACAACTGAACCTATGTGTACCTGCCTGCCCGAAGGCATGACCATGCTCAAAATTCGATTCTCATCTCGAGAAAAACATCAGGACTGCGAGTTGAATTCCTGCGCTTCCCTTTATTTATTGTATTTTGACTTTTCATAACAAAAAACTCATGCATAATTCAGGCTAAGGAACCTTAATAAATTTTGCCGAGAATTGTTCTGTATCGGTTATACAATTTACAATGTATATTCCGGGCTCCAAATGGTCAATATTAATTTTTATTGATATGCTGTTATTGTAGTTTTTGGCAAACTGCACTCTTCCTGACTCATCGTAAATACTTATAGTTGTATTTTGTGAGTGAGCAAAATTTTGTATTGTTAGCTCATTATTAGCAGGGTTAGGAAATATATTAAACTTGGTTGTCAATTTATTATGTATTGAAGTGCCTCGGTAAGTATTAATAACCGCCTTTGTTTTGTTTATTAAGTCGTTAT
>CBDUWQ010000175.1:0-8223 GCA_965370965.1 uncultured Bacteroidales bacterium | reverse complement strand
CTATTCATACATTTTATAATTTGCTAATCTAATTTATTATTAATATTCTAAAAACAAAATTAGATTAATTTAATTTCAAATTGAATTTCCCAACTCATATTTCTAATAATTTCAAACATCTTGTTAGTTGCTTTATGCAATGTAAATCAAGGATATAAGGTAATGATATGAGTAAAATGTGATATAGCAGGTTATTCAAATGTGATACAAAATGAAGTTATTAATCTCTTTCGTACGCTAATATTGCATTTAAAATCAAATAATAATTTTAAACTAAAAAGTATGAAAAAATTAAAACTAATTAAATTAAAAAGCATGAAAAAATTTACGTTTATCATTATCTGTATGGCTATTTCAAATTTTGCATTAGCTCAAATAAATGAAGCTAATGTTACTAAAGTTTGGATGGAAAAAGTTACTAATAGTGATTTTTATGCATCAACTTACGGTATTACATCAGATGAAAACAATAATGTATATAATGCTATTTATTCTAATGGGACACTATTAAAAGCATATGATGAATCTGGTCTTGAGATCTATTCTAAAGATATAAATGAAGTATCTTTTCCTTCAGCAATAAAAGCTGACAAAACTAGTAAATATGTTTATATATGTGGTGGTCCAAATTTCACATTGTGCCAACTGGAAAAAAGCACAGGTGATGTTGTTTGGACAAAAACCTTAACACCCAACGGATCTTGGGGCTCTTTTTATGCAATGGAAATAGATAGCGATGGTAATATTATAGCTGTAGGAGCAGATGGAGGTTATCGTATTTTTAAGTTTAATACTTCCGGTGAACTAATTTGGGACAATACTTTCATGCTTCAAGTAGGCGATTTTCCTCTTCCAAGAGCAGTTGCTTGTAATGGAAATGATATTGTTGTTACCGGTGAATGTGGATCTGGGTCTAATGCTGCACTTGCTTTATTGTATATTACATCAAATGGAGAGCTAAAATGGGAAACATATGACACCTCAAAATCTGGTGCGCAAGGTGTATTAGTTAGTTCTGATAATAATATTGTTTTAACAGGGCCTTCTTCTGTAAACAGCAAACAATTTTTACATAAATATGATTTGGATGGAAATAACATCTGGAAAAAGGATGGATCAGAGTTTTATTCTGGTTTTGCTATTGCCGAGGATGCAGCAGGAAATTTTATTGTAGCCGGTTGTATAACTACTGATTTATCAACATGGGAAGGAGAACAGTCTATCACATGCTATAGTAATGAAGGCGAAATATTATGGAATCATTTGGAGCAAGACGATTTTTCTCACTACGCAATGGCTCTGTCATTGTCTGAAAATGGAAATATTGTTGTTTCTGGTGTAATTTCTAATACAGAATATCAACAATGGGCATATTCTGCAGTATATAAATATGATATTACATCAGATATTTCATTATTAAATAATGACAATTGTTCAATAATTGTATATCCCAACCCATCAAATGGTTTATTAAAGATTCAATTCAAAGATAAACCAATACATAGAGCAGTAATTTATAATATTATTAATACGCAAGGAGTACTTGTTAAAGAAGGACAAATTAATGTTTTATCATCTGAAATAGACATCTCAAATTTAAATAATGGAACTTATTTAGTTACTATAAAAGATGACAAAAACCTTATTTTTTCAGAACTTTTTGTGCTAAATAAATAGCTCATAATTAATACTCAATCATTAATTTTTACTCTTACCTAAATTACCTGATGTTACACTTTGGTTTACAAGGGAACTAAATTAATTTGATATTGGAGTTAGATTATATTTTTAAGTAGTATTTTAGGGGAGTTTATGCTCCCCTTTTTTTCTGAAATAATTTGGCTATGCTTAAATTAACGTTTCATTTTGTATCTTTAATACAAAACAGCAATAGATAAATACCAAATAAAAGAAACTCTATTATCCTTTACAATTGAAAAGTTTTCCTCTTTATTCTTTATAATCAATTTTCAATTCGATCAAATTTTACATTATAAATTTGTTAATCAATCCTGTTTTTCACAAGAGATTTTGTTAAATTAAATATTAATTGAGGGAAGGCGAAATTTGCGATAGGCTTCTATTAACACATACACCATCCTCCGATTTTAAAATTATTGGGAATTACAAAAAAGATTCAATGGATGGTAAATGATCTTATATTAAAGGTTACAAAATAATAGTCTCACTAAATTAAAAGTCCGGAAGTAATACCCCCGGACTTAAAAAAACTACAACAATTGTATTTATTAACTATAACTAAACGCTACCATTATTTAACTAATTTTATAACTTGCAGGTAATTATCTTGTTTTACTCTTATAAAATAAACTCCACTTTTTTGGTTTTCAGTATTTATTGTAATACTTGCATTACCAGTCTCTACAGCTATGGTTCTTCCTGTTACATCAATTAATTCAACTGTAATATCTTTACCTAATGGATTAATTATATTAATAGTGTTTTTAAATGGATTTGGATATACATTTATTAGTTCTGTATCAGCTATTACTTTCTCCACAGATATAACAATATCAGGATGATAATCAATTGCATTAACAATCTGTCCTGTAGCAACATCAATTATTGCACCTACAAGAATAATATTATCTGTGTTCCAATCACTATCTATTGTATCTGAGAAAGTATAAGAATGTGTTGAGTTTGCATCAATAGATACAGGTAAACTACCTTCAACACCATCAAAACCACCAATTATTTTTCTTCCAACATGGTTATAAACCATATCAGCTGCAGGTACAGGGTTTGGTAAATCTTCATATCCGCCCATTGGTCCAGCACCTCCTCCGTTATAATAATTTGCCTGGTTATAACCTGATTCAGTACCTGTTACAGCGTCTTCAACAATAATAGCAGTAAACCTGAACTCATCAGAAAGAGAACAAATAAACTCTGATTCAACATCAAAATTAATTATTCTTGTTTCTGAGTCCCATGAAAAGTTTTTTATTACAATAGAGGCGGGAGAAATTTCTTTAACTCTTGCATTAACAATTTCTTCTAATTGAGCTGGGTCACCACCTAGTATTCTATCAATTTTACAGTCAGGGAATGCTGCAATACCTAGTGGGCCATCATATGCTTCTACAGCCATTGGATCACCATTGTGAACTGCTACGCCAATAAAAATATCATTATGAAATTCTGCCATTGAATCCATATATACATGTCCACGTACACACCATCCGCACCATGTTCCGGTTCCTTCTTCAACTAATACTTTTTTAGCAGGAATAGTTTGTACTGCTTTAACTGTTTTTGTTATTGTATTATTTGCAGGAACATCATCAGCTCCACCATTAACATTTTTAACTGTTATTACAACATTATGATCTCCTTCGGTATCAAATGTAATGGGAGTACCATGTATAAAAGTAAAGCTATCGCCCATTAAAAGATTTAATGTTGTTGTAGAGGATACTTGTTCTGCTCCGTCATTTACAGTATAAGCAACATCAAGAGAAGTAATAGGATTAAGACCATTATTAAGTATCGTTCCTGATAAATCTACAGACTCACCAATTTCAACATATTTTGGGAAATTAATAATAGATGTTAAAACAGCATCAGTAGCTTCAGGTGTAAATAATTCTATATCATCAATATACCAGTAATTAAATTCATACATATTGCCAGTTAGATATAAACAGAATTGAAAATCAGCAGCATTTGCATCGGCATTATCAACTAATATAAATTTGTTTTCAGGTCCAACATTCGCATCCGGAGTAACTTCCCAAAGTGTATTCCAATCTCCATTGCCGGTGCGGGTAGCTAAACCAATAGAATAATTAGCAGCACCTTGATAATCGTCAAGTAAATGTGTGAAACTGATATATACATTAGATGCATTAGATAAATCTACAACTGGAGAAATTAATCTTGTTGTGTGTTCACCTTGCACGTACATTAATCTTGCTTCCGGAGCAACACCAGCTGCGTTATTAGTGTTTTCATTTGTCCACTGAGTTTCCTGACCGTCAAGTGTCCATCCATTTGGAGGCATATTGCCGTCTCCAAAATCTTCTGATACATATGATTGTCCAAACACAAATGTTGACAACATAATAAAAGCAAGTAAATTGTACAGTTTTTTCATAATAGTAAGCTTTAGTTTAAGTCTATAAAATAATTATGTGCTAAACTATTATTGGAAACTGCTAACACCAAAGAACCTACCCCTATTGTAGTTTCACATATAATAGAATTACCCCCTACAACACTTTCACAAAAATAGTTATATTGCTGAATTTCAATAGTTTAAAAAAATCTATATTTTTACTTACTATTTTGATAATTGAGATAAGTAAATATTATTGGTATTACTGCGAACTTAGGACAAAACAGGTTTGCTTTATAAATGCTCAAGAAAACCATCTAGGTTAATGGTGGAATCAAGAATATTTAGTTTTTTCCTTAACCTGTAGCGAGCCATTTCAATACTTCTGATATTTGTATTTGTCATAGTTGCAATTTCTTTAGTAGTCATTTTTAATCGAATAAAAGCGCAAAGCCTTTTATCGTTTAGTGTAAGATTTATAGATATATGATTAAGGCTTGAAAAAAACGATTCATGTACTTTCTCAAAATGAATAAGAAAACTATTCCAAGTATTTTCGTTCATACTTCTTTTTAATTCTTTAATGGTTTCGTCAATTATTTCATGATTCTTTACAGCAAATCTGTATTTAACATTCCTTAATTTATCAATTATTAAATTCAATAACTCATTTTTTTGTAGTTGAATCATTGTATTTGAAGTAATTTCTTTGTTTTTAAGTTCAAGCTTTTGTTGTAAGTTTTCGTTTTTGAGATGAGTTTTTTCCTTTTCTATTTTTGCTTTATTGGCTCTTGTTTTTTGCTGAATATACAGCAGTATTAATATGACAAACCCTAAAATAGAGAAAATAGTAACTATAATTGAGATATATTTTGTGCGTTGATTTACCAGTTCCTGTTCTTTTTGTTCTTGTTGATATTTATATTTAAACTTCAATTCGCTTAATAGTCTTGTATTCCTGTCGCTCATTAAAGTATCGCTAAATGTTTTGTATTCTCTCAGGTAATTGGCTTCTTTTACCGGATCATTTAACTGCTTATATAATTCAGCAAATGTTTTTTTTATCTCTACCAAAATTTCAATAATGCTAAATTTTGTTGCAATAGAGTCGGCTTTATGTAAATAATTATTTGCTCTTTCAATTTCATTTCTTTTTAAATAATAGTCGCCTAATTGCGCAAATCTTGATGCAGTTATATAATTATCTTTGAAATTATCTACAAGAGAGTAAGCATTATTTATATATAACTCGGCAGAATCCAGTTTTTCTAGTTGCATGTATTCAAGAGATATATTTTGATTATTAACAGCAGCCCATCTATAATTTTCATTTTCTAAATTAATGATTAAAGCTTTTTTAAACATTTTCATGGCTTTATCCGTTTGTTTTTTTGCAGAATAAATATTAGCTAAATTATTAATAAGCATTACTTCACTTTGCGTGTCATTTGCTAATTCAGACATTTCTAAAGCTTTAGTATAATAAAGAAATGCCTGTTCCATATCATTTGTTGCACTATGAATTCCAGCAATATTATTCATTGTATTAATAATGTTCAAAGTATCTTTTTGTTGTTTAAAAATCCGAAGAGCAGTCATATAATTTTCATAAGCCAAATTATATATTACACAATTTTCATATAATATTCCTACTTGAAGGTAAGCTTTCCCAAGTAAAAGCTGATTATTAATATCTTTTGCTTTTTTTAGTGCTATTTCAATATGAACACGAGAAGAATCAAAATCACCAAGTATTCGTTCAATATAACTTTTATTTAAAAGAGCTTTTATCTCACCTTTGGTGTAATTTGAGGAAATAGCAGACTCTAAAGCAAAAGATGTGTATAATGCAGCGGAATCAATGTTTTTATCATTAAAATAACTAAATATTTCAATGTATAAATCTGTTTTTTTAGTAATGTCAGAGGTATGTTCTATTTTGTAAAATACACTATCAATATTATATTGACCGTGAACAATAAATGGTATATTAATGAATATAGTTAGAAGAATATTTAAGTTTAAATAATTTTTCATACAAGCAAATATATATAAATAAAAAGATTTTTCAAGTCTGTAAGTTGACGATGTTTGGGCATTCATTAAAACCATAATTAAATATCGGAAATATCTTTTTGACATAAATTGATTTTTAATAATTATTGCACTATTTCATAAAAATTAAGAATTCAAGAGAACAACTACAAATAAAAAATATTTCTATTATTTAGAGCAAACATCAATCCTGCTATAATGGTTTTTTCTACTACCATAATGTGCAATTTTCTATTAGATATGCATTATGCCTAAACTTAGCGATTATGAACTTTGAAAATCACCAATAATTTGATTTAAAAGAGAATACAAAAATTATTACATACCAACAAGCCGGTCAGGCAGGGTGTCCTCGCATTTTGTGTATCACTTTTAATTTCAAAGCCTGTCTGCCGCCAGGCAGGCTTTGTCAATTTTCTTTACACACAATCGCTCAATTTAGGTTATAGATTTTTGAAATTGTTTTATAAACCAAATCTTTACGCTATTTTTGCCAAAAAACAATATTAAAGCTATGGCTCAAAAACCATCAATACCAAAAGGAACTCGCGATTTCGGTCCAACCGAAATGGTAAAACGCAACTATATATTCGATACAATAAAGTCGGTTTTTAAACTTTACGGATACCAACCTATTGAAACCCCAGCAATGGAAACCCTATCAACATTAATGGGAAAATATGGAGAGGAGGGTGATAAGCTTCTTTTTAAGGTTTTAAATTCGGGAGATTTTTTGAAAAAAGCCGATAGTGAATTATTAAGCGATAAAAATTCTGTTAAAATTACAAATCAAATCTCCGAAAAGGGATTAAGATACGACTTAACAGTACCTTTTGCCCGTTTTGTTGTGCAGCACCGCAACGATATACAATTTCCGTTTAAGCGTTACCAAATTCAAAATGTTTGGCGAGCCGACAGGCCGCAGCGTGGGCGTTACCGCGAATTTTATCAGTGCGATGTTGATGTAATTGGCAGCAACTCGCTTTTAAACGAGGTGGAGCTTATACAAATTATTGATGAGGTGTTTATAAAGCTTGATGTCAATATTTTGGTAAAAATGAATAACCGGAAAATATTATCGGGTATAGCCGAAGTTATTGGGCAACCCGACAAAATTATTGATATTACCGTTGCTATTGACAAGCTTGATAAAATTGGGGTAGAGAAAGTAAATCAGGAGTTGCTGGATAAAGGATTGCCTCAAAAAGCAGTTAACCGGTTACAGCCAATTTTAAATCTATCGGGCAATAATGCCGAAAAATTACAACAAATTAAGGATGTGTTAAAAACGTCGGAGGTTGGATTAAAGGGTATTGAGGAGATGCAAGAGGTTTTTAATTTACTTGAACCTTTAGGTGTTAAAACTAAAGTTGAATTAGATTTAACACTTGCCCGAGGATTGAATTATTATACAGGAGCAATTTTTGAGGTAAAAGCACTTGATACAACAATAGGCTCAATTACAGGTGGTGGGCGTTACGATGATTTAACGGGGGTTTTTGGATTGCCCAATGTGTCGGGGGTAGGTATTTCATTTGGTGCCGACCGTATTTATGATGTAATGGAGCAGCTTAACCTTTTTCCGAAAAATACAGATACAACAACCAAACTGTTTTTTGTGAATTTTGGAGAAAAAGAGCAGGCATGGTGTTTACCTGTAATTAAGCAACTGCGTAATGCCGGAATAAGCACCGAGATTTATCCTGATACAGCCAAAATGAAAAAGCAAATGACCTATGCCAATAACCGTCAAATACCATTTGTTGCCATGGTTGGAGAAGATGAAATGAGTACAGGGCAAATAACCCTTAAAGATATGGAGAAAGGTGAACAGAACAAGATTACGATTGAAGAGTTAATTAAAAAGCTTGGTTCTGATACTCAATAGTTCGTTAAATATTTTTAAACTGCTGAAATACAATATGTCGCAAATTTTGTAAATAATTACGTGTATTGCTGATAATCAGATCTAACAGGTTTTGAAAACCTGTTAGATTTCAAAATTTAAAGAACTATTAATACTGTAAATAGTCATTCAATTGTCATACCAATTAAGTTTGCCCGATGCAAAAATATTATAACCTTGG
>CBDUWQ010000174.1:0-8236 GCA_965370965.1 uncultured Bacteroidales bacterium | reverse complement strand
GAATGAAGAGTATTTACTCAAAATATTAAATATTAAAGTATGAGTTTGCCCTGATCCAATGACTTTATTCATCCATTTAATGACTTAAAGCAACCAAATGATAAAAAGCTAACGTACAAACAATACCCCACCTTTTGAGTGTGCTGCAAACTCGGGAGCATACATACACTGCAAAGTTGCAATGCCACTTGAAAAACTCCCCGAATGTGTTACGTTTAACCTGTATTCAACCGTATAGTTGCCCACGGGCAAGTACTCAATAAAAAAATCGGTTGAGGTATCGTGGGTAGATTGATAATAACCAACCCCGCCTTGATATTTGTAACCCGAAAATACATTTAAAGGTTCAAAGGCAGCTGCGCTATTATCTTTTAAATGAACATATTCCATCCTTCTATCGGTACTAAAATCGAGTCTAACAACAACCCTGTCGCCAACTTCTAAAACAGTATTATTATTTATTGGGTTAAGCACATTACCATTTTTGGTAAAAACCTCTTTATATAATGTTTTTGACACTACAAGTCCTGATTTTGCAGGTTTTATTTTATCAACATTCTCAAAATATTGCCAATATACTGCACCCCACGATATACCCTCGCCTTTGCGCGTTATGCTTATATTGCCCATATCGGGATAAACAAAATTGCTACCCCAGCTTTTTTTCAGATAACCTGTCCCCTCTTCTGTTTTACCCATTTTACTTTTTGAAGAAATAACCTCATTGCCCAGTACTATCTCATATTCCGGCGACTTTGTTACCCAATCGGAGCCTGAATAAAGTATTGCGTAAATTGCATCGGCAGTAGCTTTAGTTGTTTTCCAGTTATTGGCCTGTTTATTTTTAAGCAGCCACTTTTTTAACTCATTCTCGTTATCTTTATCATCCTCAAGCTCGGTAAATACCTCAATCATTAAACTCTGAAACTCAATTGGGGACTGGTACCAATAGTATCCCAAAATATTCTCTTTCCAATACATACCTTGCTCGTTGTTATGCATGGCATACTCCTTTAACGATTTTAAAATAGCATTTGCAACCTGCTTTTCACCGCTCCTGTAAAAGTACAGAGCCAACATTCCTTGTGAATATTTACCCGCTTTTTGCCACTGCTTTTTTGCCAAACCTGCATAAAAAGCAACAGCCGGTCTTGCATCGGCATTTATCCCAACCTCTTTAAAAAAACTACGCATATACAGGTATTGGGCATAAATAGGACTTAACGTCGGTTCAAAACTACCATTACCATCTTTACTGCTTAAATACTTATTATAATCATCTTTAATCTTTTTATCGAGGTAACGCAACGCCTTATTAACCATCTGTTTTGTTTCATAATCCATTTGTTTTAATGCACCCAAATGCTTTAATTTTCCAATTCCGGTAGTTATATATTGGGTAACATACCTACTCTCGCCCATGCCGTTAAACCAAGGCCACGCGCCACTTGAATATTGCATTTGCTGCAAATTATAAATACTTTGCCGCTTGCGCGATGCCATTTGGTTTACATCAAAAAGTACGGCTATGCGCTGCTTTTGTTCCTTTTCATCAAGCGCATCTAAAAGCCAAGGTGTTTCGTTTAGTATTGTCTGTTTAAGCTCACTATTCTTTTCAAGGTTCGATAAAAATGAGCTTTCTGACTTATCATTTCTCCAACTATTAAAAACACTTTTTAATTTAGGATTTTGCTGCACTATCCATTCGCTTAGCGTATTGGCATATAAAGCTGTAAAAACCTGCTCGGCACATTTACTCTCTTTCTCAACCAAATAAGGTAGTGCCTTAACAGCATACCATGTAGGGTTAGCTGTAAACTCCAATGTTAACCTGTGCTGTTTTATAGTTGTACTTTTTGCACTATGTATTAAAGCTTTAAATAAAAAACTGCGTGTTTCGGTTCCGTTAACCCACAAAGGCTGTGTTTCGGTTACTAAAACCCTGTTTGATAATACAGGAATCCATTTTTGCTCGCCATCAGAAAAATTACCTGATTTTGCTACTACTTTATATTGTAACGCATTTACCGTATCTGCAATAATTATTTTCCATGTTTTTATTACGGTTTTGCCTCCTTCAACTTTAAATTTTTGGGTTAATTTATCATTGATTAAAGCCTGATATGACACTTCTGTTAACGGGTTTTGCAAAGTAAGGGTAACCTTTCCGCTCATAAGCGTATTGGTAAGGTTTTGTATTTTTACGGGCAAAAACAAGGTGTCGTTTTGGGTAACAAAACGTGGTGCAAAAACCTCAGCCATAAGCTCTTTTTGCGTTACAATAGTTTTATTGGTAATAACATATTCTAAATTTTGCGTATGCGCCAATGCCTGAAATTTCCATTTGGTAAGACTCTCGGGCATAGTAAATTTTAGTGTTACCACACCTGCACTATCGGTGTAAACATTAGGGTAAAAAAAGGCTGTTTCGTTAAAATTTTTGCGCAAAATAACCTTATTCTGTTTTTTATTTTCTGCATTTTGTTTGTCAGGTGTATCAGGTTGCCCTGTTTTAGCATCATCCTGTTCATTATCGGCAACGCTATATGTATCAGCTTCCTCGTTTGCTGTTTCCGAAACAGGCATTTCTTGATTGTCTATTCCCTTTGAAATGGAAGACATATTTTGCCTACGCCCCGATGCCAAACCCGGCTGATAGCCAAAAGCATTAAACCAGTTAAGGCAGCTATATGTTTTGTTAGTTATTCTTGGCAGTTTATCGGCATAGGGGTATATGTTTGTTGAGCGTCCGGTAGTATATGAACCACTTCTCCACAAAACACTATATTGGTAATTTGGGTAAATATCAAAGCTCCAATTATTGAACTTAAATTGGTCTAACGAAGCATCGTACATGCCGGCAAGCATTTCGGCAGCCACCTTTTCGCCCTGTGCCCCTTTTAGTTTTATTGTCCACTGTTCGGGCTCACCCGGTTTAAGCTTATCGCGAAAAGTTTGGTAATTAATTTGTAATTGCTTATTTGTAAAAGGCACATCAATTGCTTGATAATTATAGTACAAACGGTTTTTATATATAAAAGTAAAATGCATGGCAAAACCGCCCCTCAACCCCTCGGTTACCAGCCATGTAAACTTTTTAATCCGTTTTTTTATAATGACATTTTCTGAGTGCACTATTTTTTTGTTGTGCTCAACCTGATACAATACAGTAATATCCTCCGATGTGCCAATAATGGCTTCGGCAATACTACCCGGCTCAAGTGTTTGCTTGCGCTCTACAAACCAATTTATTGCAGGATAGGGTATTTTTTTCGATTTTGGATCGTACAGAGTAAAATAGGCATACTTTTCATTGGTTTGCTTAAAATTATCGGTTGTGGTCAATTTCATTTTATACAGCCCTGCACTCCATTTTTCAATGCCTTTTGGCAGAAATTTTATTTCACCATCAATATTTTTTGAAGTACTGTATGCAAACCCCGGCTCATTTTTTAAGTTTTTATAATAATCGGAATTACTATAAAAAAAGCCCTTAAATTTTGAAAGGTACTCGCTTTGATTATAAAGTAGGGTATCGGGTGTTTTAAACTTACGTGTTAACAAAGGGCTGTTGTTAGCTTTTAATTTACTTATTGTAATATCAACCTTACCCGTAGCCGTGTTGCCTTGCGAATTAGTTAATAAAATAACCCAGTTTTCAGGGTTCTGCTTGTCAACGGTTTTACCCATCAACACATCAATATTTAAGGCATTGCCCCCAATATTTATTGTGGTAGCTGCTGAATGTGTTTCGCCTGCAGTATTGGTTATATCAACCTCAACCGTAAATGTAAAACTATCGTCAGGCTTTACATTGGCATTCCCAGAAAGGGCTTTAAATATTATTGTAAATTTGCCATTTTTATCAGATTTTACAGTACCGTAACCAATTTGCACAGCTTTTTGCGATGGCATGCGCCACCAAATATATTGAGGCATGCGTTTAACTATGTATTTTACCTTGGCACCTTGCAAGGGCATACCGTTATATGCTATTGCCTTGCCATTAACTGATACCTCTTTGTCTATTTTTACTTGTGCTGTTGGTTTATTTAACAACACCTCAAATGTTGGTCGTTTGTACTCTTCAACATGTATGTATTTTGTGCCATATGGCGTGTGCAGCACCATTTTTCCGTTAAGGGTGGCAGTAGGTATAGTAAACAAGCCGCTAAATGTACCATATTTATTTGTTGTAAGCTCTAACTCAGCAACCTGCTTCCAATGCACATCTTTAAATAACACTTTGGTTTTGTGGTTGGTGGCAATTACCGGTAATTCCGAACCTGTTTTTTGTATTACCAACCCCTTAAAATATACTGTTTGCCCCGGACGGTAAATAACCCTGTCGGTAAAAAGATGCACCTTGGTCTGTGTTTTTTTTTCAGTTGGCTTACGAGTATAAGCATTTCCCGTTTCTAAAGTATCGCCATTGTGAGTAAGCTCAAGCACAAAACCCCTATTTGATTTTTCAATATTACTGTTAATAATAACCTTTCCGTTATTGTCAGAAAAAAGGGTTTCACCATTTTCAACCAATTGGCTTCGGGTTCGGTAATCAAAATGTTTATATACAATTTGGGCTTTTATACCTTTTAAAGGTACGCCGCTTATTCTATTGGCAATAAAATATGCCGCCTCACCCATTTGCCCCTGTCTTTTTACATATGCAATATTTGATGAGTGTATAATAGAGTATGCTACAATAGCTTTTTCGGAATTAAACGCCGAATCGGCAGATATTGATATTATGTATAAGCCAACCGGTAGTGCATCTAACAACAATTCGGTGCTATACATTAAGTAATTATCGGTTTTTGGCAGCTCAATTTTTTGCTGTTTTATAAGCTGTGCTTTCGCCAATAAGTTTCTATACACCAAGTTTCTATCGTTGATATGCCTTTGCACCTTGCTGCTTGCAATATTTATTTTATGAATTTTTAAATAAACCATATCCACATTTTTATAGCTTACCAAAACCGGAATTGTCCCTTTGGGTGGCACAACGTCCTCGGCCTCAAAATTGAGCTTTTTGGTTTCAATATGCACTATCATGCGTTTGGCACGGTTAGTTACATGTTTATTGGCTTTTAAACTTAATACATCATTACAATAGTCATGTGCTTTTTTGGTATAGTTTTTATAAATATAGCTTTTGGGTATATTATGCTTAAAATAGCCCGCCCTACTTTTATAATAGGTAGCAAGTTTTAATTTTATTTCGGCTTTTAACTGTGGCAGCTCATAATTGTTTAACATTCTGTTTAATGCCAACAGGTACTGTTCATCTTTATCGGTACGTGCCGAATTGTCAAAAACATAATTTAAACGCAATAAATCGGCATAAAACAGGGCTTTAGTGTGTTTTTTATCCAAAAGCCTAAAAGTTAACCACTGTTGGTATAATTGCAGTATTTTTGCCATGGGGTAACCAATACCCTTGTTTGTAAAGTTAATTTTTACAAAAGTACCTGCATCGGCAAAAGCCTCTTTTTCGTTTAGTGTAAAATTGGCATCGGCAACAGTTAAATGCAAACTGCTGTTTTTATAATACTTAAGCGCCCTGTTTAATAAAAAATCGAAAAGTGTTGGGCGTTCTTCGCTTGCCGTACCCGGTTCAATAATATTCAAGTAGTTTTTTACAGGGGTTTGTTGCAAAACTTGGGTGCTTTTTAGCGATGCATTATAATAGCTGTTAATGGTTTTCATAAACATTTGGTAATCCCAAGTTTCAATACCGCCATTGGTTTCGGTATCAACATTTGTTCTGTCAAGTATTTTCCATTGGCTTTTTCTGTAAAAATTAAAATGCATTTCGGCCAACATACTGTTTATTATTGCCTTACCGGAAGGGTTAAAATAGGTTAACTGCTTTTTTAAAAAGTTAATTTGCAAAGGCAGGGCATTGGGTTCAATATGGTTTTTGTATTTAATATGATGAATTAGCGCTTTTATCATTTCATTATAAAGCTGCTCGTTTTTAGCAACCTCATAAATAACATCAACGGTTTTTAATGCAGATTTGGGCAACTCATTTTTTTCAAAACCTTGTACCTGTTGCCATAATGTTTTTATATCGGCAGCGCTGTATTGTTTATCTTTTTGGGTAAACGATAAAAAGAAAACACCAATTGATAATAAAAGTATAAGCTGTTTTTTTGTTGACATAGTTTAGAAATTAATTTAAAAAAAACTGTAACTATTTATATATGTGCAAAAGATATTTATAAAAATCGGAAGTTATTTTTGAGTGAACCATAAGTATCTTTTGCACAAGCTTACGAACCATAAAGATAAACCTCAGAGTAAGGTGCAGTATAACTTACAACACTTATAATCTTACTTATCATTTTATCTCTTTTTGTCATATAACAAAGATAATACTTAATTTTTAGGTTTTGATGTTACTTTTGTATTTTAGGAATGCAGTATTAAATTGTTGCATGGTTAATTGCTAAACTGATGATATGCCATGGTGTTATTGATGCCTAATATTCGCAAATAGCAAGCCAAGTACTTGTTAGTGAGGGCGTGGCTTACAAATTAAGGGTAAAGCTAACTTATTATACCAGTAATTTTGATATTAAAATGGTTAAAGGTTTACAATTAATTACTTAACCTACCTTATACATACCACACACAACTGCCTTTAATTCAATCAATTGTTTTTCAAGAAATTTTATTCGCTGTTTATTAAATGTTATGTTATTCAAATTTACTATTTTCCGCCCATTTTTTTATATTGCGTGATATGCAAATGTTGCTTTATCTCGCTTCAACCATTGTTTTCCTTGTATTCATCAGACTTGCATTTCTAAAGTGTCTATTTACTTCATTTATCAATCTATATGGTCGATTAAAAGTTTCTTGAGTAACTTTGAAATAATTGGACAATCTTCGTATCGTATCTTTTGAGAGTCCTTTATGATAATTTAATATTTTTGAAATTGTTCCTTTTGACAAATCCAATATTTCGACTAAATCTTTAGCTTTTAAATTATGCTCTGTCATTAATGATTTTATTATCTTAATTGGGTCTAAATCGCTAAATGTATTATGTTCATTATCCCATTTTTCTATTAGAAGTGTAAGTAAATCAATCTCATCTTGCATTTTCCTATCGTCAACTACTATCAAATTTTCAAGCATATCACAATACTTACCATACTGCTCTTTATTTTTAATTATTGTAAATTTTAAAGTTTCCATTTCAATCATTTTTTTTAATTCCTCAATCAATATGCACTAATTTCATATTGTTTTCCTTTATTACAAAGCTTTGTATAATCTGCATGAGTTCCAATCCATTTAACAAATAAATGAATTTTCATGCTACCGAAATAATATTTACATATCATCCTGTAATTATTACCACCGATGTTAAATACAACTCTATTAGAACTTTTTCCAAGAATATCGGCACTATTAAAAGTCGAAATTATCTCATTTGGCTCTATCCAATCAGCTCGCTTTAAAATTGATAACCATATCTCAAAAGATATTCTACTCTGAGCATTTCTCTTAATAAAATCTTCAATCGACTGCTTTTTTATTAAATGTGCTTTCATATACTTATTTGCAAATATACGAAAAAGGTTTCATAAAAGGAAACTTAAATCTAAATTTAATGGATTATCTCTTGGAAATATGCTCTCAGGCATTTTTAATCAAGTTCAAGAGACAGGTTGTAGTCTTAGTGAAATCGGGAAGTTGAGAGCTTGCCCGAAAATCATCCGATTGAACTTAGATTACAACTTTATGATGAACGCAGAGTAAAGTTAGCCTTGAATTTTTGCCTGCCGGTTGCAGACAGGTTTCTTTTGTTTCAAAGTCTGCCCCGATTCTTTCATCGGGGACAAAAGAAAATATAGGATAATTATTTTGGTTCTCGTATGTTTACAAAAGTAATAAAAAGGAACCATTATTTTGATAGGAGAAAACATAGCTTATTTTAGTTGAAATCAGTTTAAAAATAGAAGTTGGAAATAAGTATTTATTTGAATACCTCAAAAAATGGTATTGCAACTCGCTGTTTGCCAATAAGCCATACCCTCACTTTGCGAAGGTTATATGCTAAAAAGCCGATAATTAAATTATCGGCTTTTTTCAGTCATGTTTTAATACATAAAATAATAATTATTTTACCACCACCATTTTTTGCGTTTTAACAGGTTTGCCGTCAACAAAAACAATTACCATATAAACGCCTTGCGAAAATTCGTTGCTACTAACGGTT
>CBDUWQ010000173.1:0-8337 GCA_965370965.1 uncultured Bacteroidales bacterium | reverse complement strand
GTTATCGATGAAATAAATAAATATGTAATATCGGGTAAATCCTTCTTTATTTCATTTTTTAATTCATCATCAAGCATATCTGATTTTGAAATGGCAAGAACTCTTCTCTTATCGAGTAACTCGGGGTTATATAGTTTTAATTCATTAATAAGAACGTTATACTCTTTTTTAATATCATCGCTATCAGCAGGTACAAGAAATAAAAGCATTGAATTACGTTCAATATGACGTAAAAACCTCAGTCCTAAACCTTTGCCGTCATGAGCTCCTTCAATAATACCGGGAATATCGGCCATTACAAACGATTTGTGATCGCGGTAAGCAACAATTCCTAAATTTGGCACTATTGTAGTAAAGGCATAATCGGCAATTTTAGGCTTTGCAGCCGAAACAACTGATAATAATGTTGATTTACCCGCATTTGGCAAACCAACTAAGCCTACATCGGCCAATAATT
This sequence comes from uncultured Bacteroidales bacterium, assembly GCA_965370965.1. Taxonomy (GTDB): domain Bacteria; phylum Bacteroidota; class Bacteroidia; order Bacteroidales; family SZUA-534; genus GH45. The sequence goes on along the minus strand of CBDUWQ010000173.1, from coordinate 7,880 downwards.
TTAATTCAAGAATCCGCCATCCCTCTTTAAGATCCTCTCCCGGCTGTGCATAACGAGGGGTTTGGTTTGTTGATGTTTTAAAATGGTTGTTGCCAAGCCCCCCCATTCCGCCTTGCATTATAACTATTTCTTGTCCATGGTCGGTTATCTCAAAAAGCTCATTATAGGTTTCGGCTTCTTTAACAACTGTTCCTAAAGGTACATCTAAAATAATGTCTTTGCCATCGGCACCCGATTTAAGGGCACCGGAACCCGAGCCTCCGTCTTCAGCAAAAATATGCTTTTTATACTTTAAATGCAGTAATGTCCATAATTGCTTATCTCCACGCAATATAATATTGCCTCCACGACCACCATCGCCTCCATCGGGTCCCCCTTTTGGTATGTATTTCTCGCGCCGCATATGTGATGAACCTGCACCGCCATTTCCACTTCTAATATATATTTTTACGTAATCAATAAAATTTGATTGTGCCATTTAGTAATGTGTTAATTTGTTGCAAATATACTTTCAATTTATTAATTCTGTTTTATTTTTATATATTTACGATATCTTTATTGTTATTATAACCTAAGTTGAGTGGTATGAGTGAAGCGAAATAGTGCTTTACTTAGGAATAATCACGACATAGAAGATGTTAGTTTAACTGAATAAGTAAAGTAAAAACCTTACATCTTCTCAGTCCCCGAAAAATATCGGGGCAGGCAGTAAGCGAGAATCGCGCAATTTGGGTATAAGACATAAATACACAAATAGGGGGTTACAATTATTTAAGCAAATTGTTATTAGGAGGATTCATTTGGTATAGGTTTGTAGTTTTATAAAAATTGGAATGTTGAATTACTCAAAAAATAAATATTATTAAGGAGGAGGGTAATGAGAAAAATAGTTATTATTTTTTTAATGGTTTTAAGTAGTGGTATTTATGCTCAAAACGCTCAAGTAGCTAAATATAAAGCTATGTTTACTCTAAATTTTATTCGTTATATTGGGTGGCCACAAGGTGCAAAGCAAGGCGACTTTGTTATTGGGGTTGTTCGCAATAAAATGGTTTTAGATAACCTTAAAGCTCAAACAGTAGGTAAAAAATTTGGATATCAAAATATTGTAGTAAAGGAGTTTAAAAAAGTTGAAGATATAACCGATTGCCAGATTCTTTTTTTCTCAAGTAATCAGAGGTATGCAAAATATGCCGAATTGGTAAAACAAAAATTAAATGGCAAAAATTCGTTAATTGTTACCGAAACCGAAAGTGCCACTAAGCACGGCTCCATGATAAATTTTGTGATAAGAGATAACAAACTTAAATTTGAACTTAGCGCGGCAAATGCCCAAAAATTTGGCTTAAAGTTTAGCAGTTCCTTAACTTCATTATCGAATGCAATAGTAAAATAGCTATAAATTGAGTTTGTGAATTTAGTAATTATTATACTAGATACTGAAACAAATTGGGTTTATCGTTTATATACTCATATCCAAATCCTTTAGTATTTAAGTTTTCTATCAGTTTTTCAAAATTTTCTCTTTTTTGAAGTTCAATGCCAATTAGTGCAGGTCCTTTTTCGCGGTTGTGTTTTTTTGAGTATTCAAAAAGGGTAATGTCATCGCCTGGCTGTAAAACATTGTTTACAAACTCTTTGAGAGCGCCCGCACGCTGAGGAAAACGAACTATAAAATAGTGTTTTAACCCTTCATACATTAGCGATCGCTCCTTAATCTCTTCGGTACGGGTAATATCATTGTTGCTGCCGCTAACTATACAACATACATTTTTGCCTTTAATCTGGTCTTTATAAAGTTCAAGTGCTGCCATGCTCATTGCTCCTGCAGGTTCAACTACCATTGCATCTTCGTTATAGCATTTTAATATGGTTGAACATATCAAACCCTCGGGCACAAGTTTTACTTCGTCAAGCAATTTATTGCAAATATCAAAAGTTAATTTGCCAACTTGTTGAACAGCTGCGCCATCTACAAAAGTTTCAATTTTATTCAGTTTAACAACTTTCCCCTGTTCTATTGCTTTTTTCATTGATGGTGCTCCTTTGGGTTCGGCTCCTATTAATTTGGTATTTGGGCTAACTGTTTTAAAAAATGAGCTTATGCCACTTGCTAAGCCGCCACCTCCAATAGGCATTATTAAGTAATCAAAATTACACTCCGACTGCTGCAATATTTCAGCACCAACCGTTGCCTGTCCTTCAATAGTTTTTTTATCGTCAAAAGGGTGTATAAAAGCCATCTTTTCTTTTTCAGCCATTTTAATTGCGGCTTCGTAAGCCTGATCATATGAATCGCCGGTTAAAATAATTTCAACAGCATTTTGCCCAAACATATTTACTTGCTTAATTTTTTGTTTTGGCGTAGTTTCGGGCATAAATATTATTGCCTTTGTTTTTAATCGATAGGCTGAAAATGCCACTCCTTGGGCATGATTGCCGGCACTGGCACAAACAATACCCCGTAACAATGATTCTTTTGAAAGAGAGGATATTTTATTGTAAGCTCCACGAATTTTGTACGAACGGACTTGTTGTAAATCTTCTCTTTTTAAATATATATTTGCTTTATACCTGGCCGATAGCGTTAGGCTTTTAACCAAAGGGGTAGGCTCCAAAATATTGCTTAGTTTAACTTTGGCATCATTAATATCTTCAAGTGAAGGAAACCACGTGTCAATGTCTGTTTTTGTATGTATCATATTATTAGATTGTGCAATAGGTTAAAAAATAAGGGTAGGCTGCCTTAAAATAGCCTGCCTACCTTTTGTTGTATTTTTCTAATTATTCTCAGGGCGTAACTTACGTACAGTTTGACCCGCCTGCCACATTTCCGACTCCTGCATCTCTTTCAATTCTGCATTAAGTTTAACACGGTAATCAGGTTGGCTGTTTGAGTCTATGCTTAACTGGGCTTCTTCGCCTTTCGTCACCTTTTTATAAAGTTCTTCAAATACAGGTTTTGAAGCATCGCGGAATTTTTTCCACCAGTCTAAAGCTCCGCGTTGTGCGGTAGTTGAGCAGTTTGCATACATCCAGTCCATTCCATTTTCGGCAACCAATGGCATTAAACTTTGGGTAAGCTCCTCAACGGTTTCGTTAAAAGCCTCTGACGGTGAATGGCCATTTGCACGCAGCACATCGTATTGTGCAGCAAAAATACCTTGTATTGCTCCCATAAGTGTACCGCGCTCACCTGTTAAATCGCTATAAACCTCTTTTTTAAAGGTAGTTTCAAACAGATAGCCCGATCCAACACCAATCCCTAATGAAATTGCTCTATCTCGTGCTTTTCCGGTTGCATCTTGAAATATTGCAAAACTTGAGTTTAATCCCCGCCCCTCAAGAAACATTCGGCGTAGGCTGGTTCCGCTGCCTTTTGGTGCTACTAAAATAACATCAATATCAGGTGGTGGTATAATACCTGTACGTTTGTGGTAAGTAATTCCAAAACCATGTGAAAAATATAGGGTTTTGCCGGCCGTAAGGTGTTTTTTTACTGTAGGCCAAACCTCAATTTGTCCGGCATCCGATAATAGATACTGTATAATTGTTGCTTTTGCCAAGGCTTCTTCAATTTCAAAAAGGTTTTTACCTTCAACCCATCCGTCAGTTTTTGCCTTTTCCCAACTTGCTCCACCCTTACGTTGACCAACAATTACATTAAAACCGTTGTCTTTAAGGTTTAATGATTGCCCGGGTCCTTGAACTCCGTAGCCAATTACGGCTATGGTTTCGTCTTTTAACGTTTCTTGGGCTTGCTTTAAAGAAAACTCCTTGCGTGTTACTACATTTTCAGTTACACCGCCAAAATTTAATTGTGCCATGTTTTAATTTATTTAATATTAATTTTTAGGTTTAATTTTGTGTTACAACGTTATGCTCTCGTTCAAGTTTCTCAAGGTAACTGCTTAATAGCTCTTTTTTAAGTCTTGTTATTGCTACTCTGCCCGAGCGTACAAACTGTAAAACTCCATAGGGATGAAGCTTTTCAAACAGTTCTTGCGTTTCGGTTTTGTGTCCTGTTTTTTCAATTACGGTATATTCTTTTGTCATTTCAAGAATACGTGCATTGTACTGTCTAATAATCCCTTCAATATCATTTGATTTTAGCAGTGCCGAAGTAGCTATTTTGTACATTGCAATTTCTTGATGAAGTATTTCATCTTCGGTAAGGTAAAAGGCACGTATTACATCAATTTGTTTTTCAATTTGTTTTACAAGGTTTTCTATTGTCTGCTTTTGGCAAACAACAACAATGATAAATTTGTAAACGCCTTTTATGGCTGATTCTGAAACCGTTAAGCTGTCAATATTAAGTTTTCGTTTTGTAAAATTGATAGTTATACGGGTTAATAAACCTATATGGTTTTCTGAAAAAACTGTGATTGTATATTCTTTATTCATATGTTTATATTTTTTACCGTAGAGGGCACAAAGAACACAGAGAAAATATTTTAATTATTACTTACAATAAAACACAATTTTAAAGGTGTTTTCCGAAGCTAATTCGGGACAAGCTGTAAACTAAAATTTCTCGTGCCTGTCTGACAAATCTTGGCAGGCAGGTGTGTTAAATATGCTTATCATAGGTGTTTTTATTTGTTTATAATTAATAATGTTACTCTAATAAATGGTCGCTTGCAAAGCCTAATTAGTGTCTGTCCATAAAGTCAGCTTTTTTTAAGAGGCTGAACTATAAATTTCATTTTCAAGCCTGCCTGCCGGCAAAGGCAGGGCTTGCATATTTTGAAAATCAAGGAGTTTACTATTGTAAATGACTGTTTTCAAAAGGTGCGTAATGAAGAAATTGGACTTTATAGACAAACTCTAATTAGTTGGCTGTTCATCTCCAAACAACATATAATCAACCGGAGCACCTGCAGGCATCATAGGAAAAACATTTCCTTTTTTCTCAACATGTATTTCAAGTAAATATGGCCCATTATGCTCCCACATGCGTTGCATTGCTTGTTTTAACTCTTCGTGTGTATAAACATGCTCACCTTTTATTCCGTAAGCCGATGCCAATACAATTAAATCGGGTCCGGTTATAGGTGTTGATGCATATCTTTTATCAAAAAACATCTCTTGCCATTGGCGCACCATTCCGAGAAAGTTATTATTTGTAACAATCATTTTTACAGGAAGGTTATTGTGGGCAATAGTCCCAAGCTCTTGTAAAGTCATTTGAAAGCCACCATCGCCCGATATTGATATCACTTTTTTGTCAGGTAGGGCTATTTGGGCGCCCATAGCAGCCGGCAGCCCAAACCCCATGGTTCCCAATCCACCCGATGTTACTAAACTGCGGGTATTTTTAAAATTAAAGTACCTACAGGCGAACATTTGATGTTGTCCCACATCTGTTACCAGAATGGTGTTACCGTCAGATACCTCATTTATATTGCGGATTACTTCACCCATGGTTATTTTATTTCCTTTTGGAAATAGTTCTTTTTTTATAACACGCCTGTTCTCATCTTCTTTATACTTGTTAAAACTTTCCCGCCAATCTTTATGCGAGTTTTTATTGATTAAAGCTGTTATTTTTGGTAAAGTGTTTTTTAAACTTCCGAGAACAGCCACATCAACTTTAATAATTTTATTAATCTCGGCTTTATCAATTTCAAAATGAATTTTTTTTGCATTTGGGGCATATGCATCAACCCTGCCTGTTACCCTATCGTCAAATCGCATACCAAGGGCAATAAGCAAATCGGCTTGGTTGGTTTTTACATTTGGGGCAATGTTGCCATGCATTCCAAGCATCCCGGTATGTAAAGGGTGCTCATTAGGTAAAGCCGATAATCCTAGTATTGTACTGGCAACCGGAATTCCTGTTTTTTCAATAAACTCTTTTAGCTCTTTTTCGGCACCGGCCTGAATTATGCCTTGCCCAATTAAAGCCAATGGTTTTTTTGCCGAGTTAATTAGTTTTGCAGCCTTTGTCAATTCATTACTATCGGTTAAGGGTACCGGAATATAGCTGCGGATTTTATTTATCTTTTTATATTTAAAATCAAACTCATTTATCATTGCATCTTTTGTAAGCTCGATTAACACAGGACCCGGTCGCCCTGATTTTGCTATATAAAAGGCTTTTGCAACAGCTTCGGGAATCTCTTCAGCTTTGGTTATCTGAAAATTCCATTTTGTAGTGGGCATTGATATACCAACAATATCGGTTTCCTGAAAAGCATCAGTACCTAATAGGTGCGAATATACCTGCCCGGTAAAGCATACAACAGGGGTTGAATCGAGAAAAGCATCAACAATACCGGTAATAGTGTTTGTTGCACCCGGACCCGATGTGGCAAAGCATACACCTATTTCTCCTGTAACACGTGCAAAACCTTGTGCTGCATGTATTGCTCCTTGCTCGTGCCGTGTAAGTATATGTTTTAACTCCAAAGATTCCTCTTTGTCCATCAATTTGTCGTAAACCGGCATAATTGCACCTCCGGGGTAGCCAAAAATTGTTTTTACGCCTTCCTCAATTAATGATAAAAGCAATGCTTCCGAACCTGATACACGGATGCTTTTTCCTTTTTTTAAATTGTCTTCTGTTTTTACTTGTGTTAGTGTTTCCATAAAGACTGTTTTTTGTGTTTATACTATGAGTTTATATGTTAAATTAATCTGATTGCACCTTTATCAGCCGAGCTAACAAGTAGTGCGTAAGCTTTTAAGGCTTTTGAAACTTCTCTTTTTCTGTTAGGTTGATAGCTGTTTTTACCTTTTTGCTGTTCATTTTCTTTTCTTTGTTGAAGGTCTTTATCTGAGATTAGAAGTTCCATTTTACGGTTTGGAATATCTATTTCAATAATATCGTTGTTTTTTACAAGAGCTATTGTGCCTTTGGCAGCGGCTTCGGGCGATACATGCCCAATTGACAAGCCTGATGTGCCACCCGAAAACCTTCCATCAGTAATTAATGCACAGGCTTTGCCCAACCCTTTTGATTTTAAAAATGAGGTAGGGTAGAGCATCTCTTGCATTCCGGGACCACCTTTTGGACCTTCGTATCTGATTACTACAACATTGCCGGCTTTAACGCTGCCGTTTAAAATGTTTTCGCACGCTTCATCTTGCGAATCAAAAACTATTGCAGGACCAGTGAATTTTAAAACTGATTCATCAACACCGGCAGTTTTTACAATACTCCCTTTTGCAGCTAAGTTTCCTGTTAACACTGCTAATCCTCCGTCTTGCGAATATGCATGTTCTTTGCTGCGGATACAGCCATTTTTGCGGTCGGTATCAAGCTCTTTAAATTTTGCTGACTGTGAGCCCATCACAAGGTTTAAACCAGTATGTGCAGGAGCCGATGAAAATAAATCATAAGCAATATTTTTTATAGTGTTGTTAGTAATATTGTAATCGGAAAGTACCTGCGAAAGGGTTTTCCCGTCAGCTCTGTAAACACTTGTGTCTATTAAACCTGCCTTGTCCATTTCATGTAAAATACCAAGTACACCACCGGCGCGGTTTACGTCTTCAATATGATAGCTTGAGTTTGGCGACACTTTGCATAGTACAGGTATTTTTTTTGATAGCCTGTTCACATCTTTCATGGTAAAATCAACTTCGCCCTCATTGGCAATTGCAAGTAGGTGCAATACTGTGTTTGTTGACCCGCCCATGGCAATATCAAGGCTCATGGCATTTATAAAGGCTTTTTGCGTTGCTATATTTCTTGGCAAAACGCTATTGTCGCCATCATAATAGTATGCTTTTGTGTTGGTTACTATCTGCTTTGCGGCTTTTTTGAATAGCTCAGTTCTGTTTGAGTGGGTTGCCACAATTGTACCGTTGCCGGGAAGGGCAAGCCCAAGAGCTTCGTTTAGGCAGTTCATTGAGTTTGCTGTAAACATGCC
>CBDUWQ010000172.1:0-8346 GCA_965370965.1 uncultured Bacteroidales bacterium | reverse complement strand
ATAGTATTGAATATAAGAATATTATAGTTGTATCTAAATAAACACCTCTAAAAAAATATTAGGCGGCATAAGGATAAAAGCTTTCATTGGAAAATAAATATTGGTGTGTTAAATCAAAACCTGTCATCAATTTTAATTGGGCTTGAAGATGAAAAGGATGCGCTTGGTTTATTCACAGGTAAAGTGCTATTTATAAAAGGTGAAAATTCAAATTATATAAAAAATGCTGATAAGCTTGTAATAAAAGAGTATTTTAAAAATGTGCAGATAGTTAAAATAAAGGGGTCGGGCCATTGGGTACATGCCGAAAAGCCCGATGAACTTGTTAGGGTTGTTAAGGGTTTTGTTTTAGATTTCTGAAATTAATAATTTGTCTGCATTAAAAATCTACAATCAAAAATCGTACATCGTAAATCTCAAATATTTTAGATTGAAGATGTATGATTATGGAAGTAATAGAAAGTATTTAATTGTACACCTCCAATTGTTAATTTGTGAATGATGGTTTTGCAATCTCAATATGAGTTTTATTAACCTGAGAATCACATTTTAAGTTAAGAAAAAGTTTAAAAATTGTTATTACATCTTTTTGGCAATAGTCGGCAATTTTTGGCAGGTCGCCCTGTTCCCAATATATTTTGCTAACCATACTTCCGTCAATTTGGGTTTTTGGCGATGGTATATTAAAAATTGCCGCAAGCAGGTCTAATGATGTATAGTGTTTATAGTCTCCAAATTTCCATAGCTCCAACGTGTCAATATGTTTAACCTCCCACGGTTTTTTGCCCGCAATGTTTAATTGTTTTGGCAGTTTAATGCCATTTACCAGCATTCGCCGTGCTATATACGGAAAATCAAACTCTTTGCCGTTGTGGGCGCATAACAAGTGCTTGTCTTTATTGAAATGGGTGTTTAACAAAAAGGCAAAATTTTCAAGCAGGTGCTTCTCGTTATGTCCGTAAAACGATTTTATACGGAATGTTCTCTCTCCGTTTTTTGAAACCATATAACCTGCCGATATACAAACAATTTTACCAAACTCGGCCCAAATAGCAGCCCTATCATAAAGTTCTTCGGCTGTTTTTTCTTCTTTTTCAATGTGCCAATGCATTTTTTTTGCCCAAAGCTCTTTAAAACGCTCGCTTAAATCTTTAAAATTGTGTACTTGCCCAACAGTTTCAATATCAAGGAACAATATATTTTCTATTTTTATTTTATTGAGCATGGCTATGTAATTGTTTAGTTTTTTTCGGTCTCTTTTTCTAAATTCATTTTAACAATAGATGACAAAACATTAATAGCAACTTTATTGTGTCCGCCTTGGGGTATAATTAAATCGGCATACCTTTTTGTAGGTTCAATAAATTGTAGATGCATTGGTTTTACCGATTGGTGATACCTTTCGAGTATTATTTCAACAGTGCGCCCTCTTTCAATAATGTCGCGGTTTATTACCCTAATAAGTCTGTCATCGGCATCGGCCGACACAAAAACTTTTATATCAAATAAGTTGCGCAGTTTGGGGTCGCTTAAAATTAATATACCGTCAACTATTATCACTTTTTTAGGGTAAATAGTATTTGTTTTGTTTGAGCGGGTACAGGTTAAATAGCTATATACCGGCTCTTCAACCGTACTGCCTTTTTTAAGGAGGGCTATGTGCTTTGAAAGCAAATCGAACTCAATTGAATCGGGATGGTCAAAATTTATTTTTTGACGTTCATCAAGCGGTAAATGGCTATTGTCTTTATAGTATGAATCTTGCGAAATAAGTGCTACCTCGTTTTTAGGCAGGTTGTCTATAATTTTTTTTACAACAGTAGTTTTTCCCGATCCGGTTCCGCCTGCAATTCCTATTACTAACATATTTTATTAGAATACTATTTTTATTAATGGCACTAAGGTACAAATAACCTAACCTGTATTATGCATAAAAGCGAATAAAAAATTTACATATTACTACATGTCAGTAGTTTGAGAGTTTTTTTTACGAAAAATTATTTTTGTTCATTTTTATTAAAGGAGCATCAATTTTGGGGTATCTGCTACGTTCTAAAAGCCTTGCAGTAGCAACTACAGCGGCGACTTTCGACGCCTTGCATCTGACTCAAACTTGACGCATGCATAATAAAGGCTAAGTTAATAGTTATTTATTCTCATTAAATTATTACTTTCATTTTAATGGTTAATTAATTACTTAGTGCCAACAAGAAAACTCCTTGTTTTTGAATGTCTTTAGCAAAAAATGTCAAAGACAAGATCGCCTTAAGGTAAACCTGAACGATTAGTCGGGCAGGGTTTTTCGAAGTTTTGAAAATCAAAGAGTTTTCTTGCAAAGACTACTTACTTTATTAATTTTGTAAACGATAATAAAACTACAAAACATGAATGCACTTTATCCGATTAAATTTGAACCCATTATTTTAGATAAAATTTGGGGAGGCAGCCGTTTAAAAAATGCATTGGGCAAACACACAGGCAAAACTGACACAGCCGGCGAGAGTTGGGAGATTTCATCGTACGGCAAAAATTTGTCGGTTGTAGAGAATGGTTTTTTAAAGGGCAACAACATACAGGAGTTGATAGAGGTTTATATGGGTGATTTGGTGGGCGACAAAGTGTATGAGAAATTTGGAGTTGAATTTCCGCTGCTAATTAAGTTTATTGATGCCAACGATTGGCTCTCAATTCAGGTTCACCCTGATGATGAACTGGCATTTGAGCGGCATAACTCATTCGGAAAAACCGAAATGTGGTATATTATTGAAGCTGAAAAAGATGCAGAACTGATAGCAGGATTTAATAAGGAGATTAATAAAGAAAAATACTTACAGCATTTTGGGTCGGGTACTTTGCGCAATATTCTTAATTTTGAAAAGGTAAACAAAGGCGATGTATTTTTTATGCCGGCAGGCAGGGTACATGCCACAGGACCGGGTATTCTTTTTGCCGAAATTCAACAAACCTCTGATTTAACATACCGAATTTATGACTGGGATAGGGTAGGAGCAGATGGAAAACCACGCGAAACACATACCAAACTGGCTCTTGATGCAATGGATTACAGTTATCATAAAAATTATAAGACAGAGTATTCGGTAAATAAAAATAAAAGCTCGGAGATAGTTAAATGCAAATATTTTACAACAAATATTATAGAGCTTAACCAAGAGATTGAGAAAGACTACAATAAACTCGACTCATTTGTTATTTACATGGCAATTGATGGTAAAACACTTATTCAGTATTCTGAAAACGAAAAACCAATGGTAATAAAAAAGGGCGAAACGGTTTTAATGCCGGCAATTTTTAAGCAGGTCTTTTTAAAACCAGTTTTAGGTAAATCAAAACTATTGGAGGTTTATATTGATTAGGCTCTTATCAATGATATTTTCCGAAAAACGAGGCTATGTATTTACTTCGAATTGGCTCAGTATTAATTTTGGCAAGATATTTTATTTAAAAAAAGTTAAAAGATTGAGAAAGATTGAGAAAGATTGAAAGAGATTGAGAAAGATTGAAAGAGATTGAGAAAGATTGAAAGAGATTGGTTAATCTTTTTATTATACTTGCAGTAATATATAAACAACATTTGTGAAGCAAATTATTATAAACTTACCAATAGAGCAGCAGGTTGCCTATGGTATCTTGATTTTATCATTTTTAATACAAAACATCTATTACTTTTTTATTTATTTGCGCCCCATAAGGTGGAAAAGAAAAGAGGTAAATAATACAATTGAACCTTTATCGGTAATAATATGTGCTAAAAACGAATACAGCAACCTAAAAAAACACCTTCCAAAAGTACTTACACAAAATTATGCACGGTATGAGGTAATTGTTGTAAACGACTGCTCAGAAGATAATTCGGAAATGCTGCTGGGCGAGCTTGAGCAAAAATATAAAAACTTAAGGCATACAACCATTGAGCCTGACCGTAAGTTTTTTCATGGTAAGAAATTAGCTGTTACCATTGGTTTAAAATCGGCCAAATACAACCGCCTTGTATTTATTGATGCCGATTGTTATCCTGTTTCTGATAAATGGCTTAGCGAAATCAATAAATCATATATTATTAACAAACAGATAGTTTTAGGGTATGGAGGCTATGAAAAAGCAAAGGGGCTTTTAAATAAGGTTATACGGTATGATACCCTGTTTATTTCAATGCAATACTTTGGGTTTGCATTGGCCGGAAGACCATATATGGGTGTGGGAAGAAACATGTCATACCTTAAAAAGTTGTTTTTTGCAGGTAAAGGTTTTGTAAATCATTACAATATACCGTCGGGCGATGACGACCTGTTTATAAATGAAAACAGCCATAAAGAAAATACAGCCGTTGTTTTGTCAAAACAGAGCATAACTCGCTCAATACCACAATTAAAATGGAAAGGCTGGGCTAAACAGAAAAAAAGGCATTTAACAACAGGTAAATACTACAAAAAAGCAGATAAATTATTTTTGATAATTGAACTTTTTAGCCGCGAATTGTTTTATATAACTTTAGTTGTACTATTTTTGCTAAAAGCAGATGTATTTTTTTTAGGAGCGGCTTTTGGGCTCAGGCTGGTAATGCAAATTACCATTTTTAAATTAAATATGAATAAAATGAGTGAAAAGGGATTTTTACTATTAATACCAATTTTTGATATTATATTACCATTTATATATACTATTTTTGTATTTTCAAATAAAATTATTGCAAGAAAAAACAGATGGAGTTAAACCCTAAATTCTCTGATAAAGCACAAAAGGATTTTGAACTTGTTAGCCTTGCTCAAAACGGGAATCAGCATGCCTTTTCTGAGCTTATGGCTAGATACAGGGAAGCTATCTATTTTATGATTCTTAAAATGATTAATAATAAAAGCGATGCCGAAGATTTAACAATTGAAGCATTCGGGAAAGCTTTTAAAAATATTGAACAGTATTCGCCCAGTTTTGCCTTTAGTACATGGCTGTTTAAAATAGCATCAAATAATTGTATTGATTTTTTGCGAAAAAAGAAAACCCGCCAATTAAGCATACATAACACTTCAACCGATGGAAATGGCAATTTAGGCAACAGTATAAACGAGGACACATCTTTATCAATTAAATCGGATTTGCTTGACCCTGAAGAGAGGTTGATAAAAGAACAAAAGAATATGTTATTGCGGGAAATGGTGGATAACTTAAAACCGCGTTATAAGCAACTTGTTGAGCTGAGATATTTTAAAGAATATTCATACGATGAAATTGCTACCGAGCTTGAAATACCAATTGGCACAGTTAAAGCCCAGCTTTTTAGAGCCCGCGAACTCCTGTTTGGGATACTGAAAAAAAGAAAAAGCAGCTTGTAGAATACTTACATTTGACTAATGCAACTTATTAAAAAATACTTTGCCGATTTAAACCAAAAACAAGTAACAGCTTTTGAAAAGCTTGGAGATCTATACTCCGAATGGAACTCGCAAATAAACGTGATATCTCGCAAAGATATTGAAAACCTTTACCTGCACCATATTTTACACTCGCTGGCTATTGCTAAAGTAATAAAGTTTAAAACCGGTACACAAATACTAGATGTTGGCACAGGTGGCGGCTTTCCCGGAATCCCACTGGCAATAATGTTTCCCGAGGTTGAATTTTATTTAATTGACTCAATTGGCAAAAAAATTACTGTGGTAAACGAAGTGGCAAAGGCAATTGGCTTAAATAATGTTAAAGGAGAGCAGATACGGGTTGAAAAGTTGAAAAAAAAGTATGATTTTGTAGTTAGCAGGGCTGTTACAAGATTTGATAAATTTAGAATAATTACCCGTAAAAATATTCACACAAAACACAACAACAGTTTAAAAAATGGTATTTTATATTTAAAAGGCGGCAATTTTAATGACGAGCTTAAAGGAGTTGAAAAACAAACTACTATATATAACATTAATGATTATTTTAATGAACCATTTTTTGAAACAAAAAAAGTTGTGCATTTTGCTTTTAAAAATACCTATAAACTTTAGTTGTGTTTCATGCAAAGACAAGCATTTCAGCGAGCACTTAGATAAAAAATAGACGATAAAACTATTAATGAAAATTGAGTTTTGCATAAATGAATTAGATAGTTTCTTGCCTGAGATTGCAAATCAGTTAGGTCTTGAAATTGTAAATAATGGTTTTCATATTCCTTCAAATCAAGGGAAAGGATATTTTTTCCAAATGCAGTTAAATAAAAATATTCTTGTAGCCTACTACGAACTACTGTTAAATGAAACAACTACTATTATTCGAAATAAAAGTGAAAACGACAACATTATTCCCATTATATTTTGGTTGTCAAATAGCGGTATTAAGCAAGAAATAAATTCAGAAAATAAGGAATTAGGAAAAGATTCGCCTAATGGTATATTTCTACCTGCTAACTCAACCGAAACAAAATATACATTTCCGAGTGGAGTGCTAGTTAAAAATATTACCCTATTTGTTACAAAAAAATGGTTGTTGAAAAATATTAGAAAGCAAAATAATTATCTAAGCAATGTAATCTTATCATCCGCAAGTTTCTTCCTGTTTGAAGAGATTAACTACAAAATGTCCGAGTTAATAATGCAAATGGAGGATACATTAATAAATAAGATTAATCACCCTTTAGTCAAGATTAATTTATATGCAGATACCTTAAAACTAATGCATTTTTTCTTTGAAAAAATATTAAGCCGCCCAACGAATAAACAGATGTTAAATATTTCTCCTCAAGATATTCAAGGTTTATTTAAGGTAAAAACAATACTTATTAACGAATATGTTTCGATTCCTTCAACAAGTTGTTTGGCAAAAGAATGCGGAATAAATCAACGGAAGCTTCAGCGACTTTTCAAACAAGTTTTCGGGAAAAGCATTTATCAATTTGCGATTTCAATAAAAATGAATGAAGCAAAAAAAATGCTAATGACTAAAAAATACAGTGTTTCTGAAGTTGGCTATTTGGTAGGTTATTCGAACCTAAGCCATTTTTCCGAAAAGTTTAAAGAACACTTTTGTATTACTCCTAAATCATTTTTATTATCGAATTAATAAGACGCTATTCGGGTAATAATTGACAATTTTAGGTTATTTTAACTGAATAACAACATTTACTTTTGTCGTAGTTATTAATTTAATACAAATAAAAATGAATTTAATTAAAAGTATACTACTAAAGGTTCTTGTTAAAAAGACGGCAAAAGCAAATATGCTTTCTACCCCAAAAACGATTAAATTACCTGATAAAAAGCTTATAGGCTATTCAATTACCACTACAATTAAGAATAATAAACAAAAGGAAGATATTCCACCTTTTTATCACGACATTTATGATAGTAATAAACTTGGCATTTTAAAAAGTGATGGCGAATTTAATATGTATTGTATATTTGATATGCATCTTAATCAAGAGGACTTCGATTATTATATTACTGTAGAAAACAAAACAGGTATTGAGGATGATGAATATGCACAAATACAAATACATGAAGGAAAATATATTCAGGTTGAACTTATAAAAAGAAACAACAAGACTGTAAGTATGATTATTTTTTATATAAGAAACATATGGTTGAAATCAAACGGATATAAAGAAAGAAAAGCTCCTCTTATAATTCTGTATGATCAAAGATTCCATACAAATTATCAGAAATACGGATGCAAGGGTAATAATTATTTAGGAATGCCAGTAGCTACCTTGCAGATTCCTGTTGAAGATTAAAAATTATTTCAATAATAAATATGGGAAACAAAAGCACGAAAACACAACAATGTATAAAAATAATAGCCGAAATAGCTGCAAATTCAAGGGGTGTAGCTCGCTTCAACCATATTGTAACTTGATAAGAAAGTGCCACGCAGTCGGCTACTATTCTTATACTAACCGTTAGTTTGCCACGAAGTTGTGGTAATCCAGCAGGTAAAAATCATACCGAGGAAATTGGCTATTCACCTCGAAGAAAAGCAGACAGTTTAATCCGTGAGGATTACGCTGAAGCTCTGTTCTTTCAAATATTCAAGCCGCAATGCGCAAGCGTGAACTCTCATAGTAGCTTCGAAAAGTATATACGTAGATTTGGGGAAAGTTTTGGCAGTTTCTAACCCTGCCATACCGAACTGATCAATAGTTGTATGAGGTTCAGCAAACTACCTGAGTCATATGGATGGCGTGGATTATTACGAAACGTGGGATATCTCTTATTTCAATGATTGGCAATCATAAACGATTTGATATAAGCATAGCGAAATTCAAAATGGGAATAAGAGAAGTCGGAGAAGCCCATATTACCAGTAACTCAATGGACAACAAAACCTTTGACAGGAAAGTGTTTATTAGCTTTT
>CBDUWQ010000171.1:0-8369 GCA_965370965.1 uncultured Bacteroidales bacterium | reverse complement strand
TTGGCTTCAATACAAAAAGGCACGGTTTTAATATCTAAATCAAACTTTTTTGAAAAGGTTTGTAATGGGTAAAACACACCATAGTTATTAAACCTTGCCAATGCGTTTATTGACATACTTCCTGCTGTATGCGCAATTAGCTTAGGCTGAAATTCAATTTTTTCAATAATATTATTTATAGCATTATCTGTAACACAAATTAAAATTAAATTTGCTGTTTTGTCTATTTTCAATAGTGAGCTAATTGGTTCGGCATTAACTTTTTTTGCAAGGGTTGATGCATTCTTAAAACTCCTGCTGTAAACTTGCAAAATATTATGCCCATTTTTGTGAAGGTTAAGAGCCAAATGCCATCCAACATTTCCGGCTCCAATAATTGATATTTTTTGTTTTGGCATAAGTTTTTTTTGTAAAGATATTAACAATGATTTAGAATGCTATTATTTTTTTTTGGAGAGGCATTAAAAATAGGCTATTTTGCATATAGTTGTTTTATTAGCTAATCTACATTTAGAATCTATTAATTTTATACAGTTCAATAATTGGATAAATATCAAAAAATACTGACAAAATATTGGGGGTATTCCAAATTTAGGCCTTTGCAGCACGATATTATAAAATCGGTGGGAGAGGGGCGTGACACCCTTGCTTTAATGCCTACGGGCGGAGGAAAGTCAATAACTTTTCAGATACCTGCATTAGCCAAGGATGGTATTTGTGTTGTGGTTACACCGCTTATTGCGTTAATGAAAGACCAAGTTGAGAATTTGTTGGAGCGAAAAATTAAAGCTGTGGCAATATATTCTGGTATGACCAAGCACGAGATTGATGTAACACTGGAAAATTGCGTACACGACCCTAATCTGAAATTTTTATACTGTTCGCCCGAGCGGCTTGATACAGAACTGTTTCAAGTCCGCATAAAGCAGATGAATGTAAATTTGTTGGCCGTTGACGAGTCGCACTGTATATCGCAGTGGGGATATGATTTTCGTCCGTCGTACCTAAAAATTGCCGAAATACGCAACCTTTTACCCGATACCCCTGTGTTAGCAGTAACTGCTACTGCTACGCCCGAGGTTGTTGATGATATTCAGGATAAGCTAGAGTTTAAAGAGAAAAACCTTTTTAAAAAGAGTTTTGAGCGGAAAAACATTGTGTATTTGGTGCGCGAGGTTGAAGATAAGCAAAAGCATATGTTAAAAATAGTTGATGCAGTACATGGCAGCGGTATTGTGTATGTTCGAAATCGTCAAAAGACAAAAGATATAGCCTTGTTTTTGCAAGGAAAAGGGGTAACGGCCGATTTTTACCATGCAGGTTTGCCCACAGCTCAGCGTAATTATAAACAAGAGAACTGGAAAAATGGTAAAATACGCATAATGGTAGCAACAAATGCGTTTGGTATGGGTATTGATAAAGCCAATGTGCGTTTTGTTATACATGTTGATATGCCCGATAATACCGAAGCATATTTTCAGGAGGCCGGTCGTGGGGGGCGCGATGAAAAACAGGCTTTTGCCATTTTGTTGTATCATAAATCAGATAAGCTTAAATTAGAAAAGCGGATTAAATCATCGTTTCCGCCTGTTGAAGATATAAAAAGGGTTTATGAGGCATTGGGTAATTTTTTTCAGTTGCCAATAGGTGCAGGAAAGGGCATGGTGTTCGATTTTGAAATGAGCAAGTTTGTACAAACTTACAAGTTCAATATTATGCTTGTGATAAACAGCCTATCATTACTTCAGCATAGCGGGTATCTTGAAATAAGCGAGGAGGTGGATAACCCATCGCGTATTATGTTTATTGTGCAGCGCGACTATTTATATAAGTATCAGGTAGCAAATGAGGTTGAAGATAAGTTTATAAAGCTGTTGTTGCGGTCTTACTCCGGAATGTTTTCGGAATACCGTAAAATTGATGAGAATGAATTGGCACGTAAAGCCGAAATAAAGCGCGATAGAGTTACAGGTTTTTTAATAAAGCTGGGGCGCGATAAAATCATAAATTATATTCCTAGTAAAAAGGTTCCTCAAATTTATTATAGCGAGGAGCGGCTTGATAAAAAGTCGTTATTGTTTACAGACGAAAAATATAAATTGCGCAAGGAGTTATACACAAAGCGCATACAATCGGTAATTGAATATGCTACGCACAACAAATGCAGGAGCCAGCAATTGCTGGCATATTTTGGCGATAAGCAGGCTGCACGCTGTGGGGTGTGCGATGTATGCACCAAGCGTAATCAATTAGGGCTTAGTAAATATGAATTTGATTTGGTTTTAGATGAAATAAAAACCCTTTTAAAGGAAAAACCGTTATTAACAGAACAACTTGTTGATACCATAAAACAAAACAGCGAAAAGGTTATTAAGGTAATTCAATGGCTGTTAGATAATGATAAGATTATTAAAGATGAAAAAGGTAAACTATATTGGAGTAAATAAATTATTATTAATTAGTGTTACCGTCAATATACTGTATTACATAAGCTTTGTATGTATTATTTATTACAAAATAGTTATAATATTATGTAATAGTAAGTATTACCTAAAAATCTAAAATGAAAATCTATTACAGTCCCGTATTGCACAATACTACTACAAATGCTCACTTCAAAGTTTATCATCGTAACAATGGCTACGCTTGCAAAACTTTTTGATGCGCTTTGCAGCATTAATGCACACTACGAAACTTCATAACGATTCCATTTTAGATATTTAGGTATTATATATAGCATGTGCTTGAAACTACCTATATATATGAGTTACCGCCAAGTGAAAAAGACAGGAACGAACAGATAATTTGCTACTAAACAAACAACGATAAAATGGAATGCCAACGCACAAATAGCACATTTGGTTTTTTGCCGACACGCAAAATTACCAACCAGAAAAAACCAAAAGAGCTATTCTTTTGCAAACACACTGAATTAAAGGTAAATTTGATAAAAAAAGACAAAAATATATGAGCCTATTTCAGAACTCAGTTCTAAATAAATATTTAAAAGGATTAGAAACGGAAAAAGTTAAGGAAGCCTACGAAAAGTTTACAAAACATTTCCATAATCCTGCAATTCAAGAAAATATTAGAAATTCAAAGGAAGAACAATATCAGGGAGAATTTCTGATTGACCTCTTTGTAAATGTTTTAGGTTACATAAAAAATCCAACTCCTGAATTTAATCTTACAACGGAATTAAAAAATATAAAAGATTCAAAAAAAACTGACGGTGCTATTTTAAATGGTGAAAAGGCACTTGCAGTAATCGAATTAAAAGGAACAAAAACAACTGATTTAAGTAAAGTTGAAACGCAAGCATTTGGATATAAAAACAACCAACCTGGTTGTAATTATGTAATTATTTCCAACTTTGAGAAAATACGGTTTTACATTGACAATGCTGTTGATTTTGAAGAATTTACCTTATTCCAACTTACAAAAGAAAGATTTGATATTCTTTGGCTTTGTTTATCATCGGACTATCTTTTAAAAAATATTCCAAAGAAAATAAAAAATGAATCTTTAACGCAAGAAGAAAGCATAACAAAAAAACTTTACAATGACTATTCTGAATTTAGAAATGAAATTTTTGATAGTATTCAAAAAGAAAATCCAGAGTATGATAAACTAACTTTATTTAAGAAAACCCAAAAATTACTTGACCGATTTTTATTTATATTTTTTGCAGAAGATAGATTATTACTTCCGCCAAATTCTATTCGTTCAATTGTAAATCAATGGACGGATTTGCAAGATAAATATGATGAGTATTTTCCGTTATATGACCGTTTTAAGAAATATTTCGGTTATATGAATACTGGTCATAAAGGACAACAACACGATATTTTTGCCTATAATGGAGGCTTATTTGCTCCAGACAAAATACTGGACAACATAAAAATAAATGATGACATTCTTTTTGAGCATACTGTTAATTTAAGTAATTACGATTTTGAAAGTGATGTAAGTGTAAATATTCTTGGTCATATATTTGAACATTCTCTAAACGATATTGAAACAATTCAATTGGAATTAGAAGGAACTTCAATTGACCAAAGTATAACAAAACGAAAAAAAGATGGTGTCTTTTATACGCCAAAATACATTACAAAATATATAGTTGAAAATACAATTGGTAAACTATGTCAGGAAAAGAAAATTGAACTTGACATTCAGGAAGCGGAATATGAAAAAGAGAGAAAAGGAAGACAAAAAACTACGCTGAAAAAATTAACTCATAAATTAGATGATTATAGAAAATGGTTATTGCAAATTACAATTTGTGACCCAGCTTGTGGTAGTGGTGCATTTTTAAATCAGGCTTTAGAATTTTTAATCACAGAGCACAGGTATATTGATGAATTGCAAGCAAAACTTCTTGGTGCTTCATTGATATTAAGCGAAGTAGAAAACTCAATTTTAGAAAATAATTTATATGGTGTAGATATTAATGAAGAAAGTGTTGAAATTGCTAAACTCTCACTTTGGTTACGAACAGCACAAAAGGGCAGAAAACTGACTACATTAAATAACAATATAAAATGCGGAAATTCATTAATCGATGACACAAATGTTGCAGAATTCAAAGCATTTAATTGGCAAAATGAATTTCCTCATATTTTTAAAAACGGTGGTTTTGATGTAGTGATTGGAAATCCGCCTTATGTTGACAATAGAGGTTTTGATAAAATTGAACTTAAATATTTGTTTGAAACATATAGCAATTCATTTCAAAAATCAGGTACTGATAAATTCAAAACCACTAAGCTTAATTTAATAGCTCCATTTATTGAACTTAATAGTAAAATCTTAAAAACAGAAGGCGTAACAAGTTTTATTTTTCATAAGAATATTTTTAAGACCAATGGTTATACTTCAATTAGAAAATTCATGCTAGAAAACTTCTATATTGAATTGTTAACAGATTGGGGTGCTGGTCAATTTCAAGATGTTGTAGCTGAAACAGCCACATTTACGTTAAAGAAAGCTCCAATTTTGAATCACAATATTCAAATCGATTTTTTTAATCTCTATGAAAAAATAGCCCAGAATGTTCAATCTTAAGAAGTGTTTCTAAATAGTTATGAATACATTTTTGGTATTTATGCAAGCAAAGATGATAGGAAAGTTTTAAAGAAAATTGAGAATGTAAAAAAAAGTTTAGGTAATTACGTTAATATTAACAATGGAATTGTAACTGGAAATGACAAAAAATATCTTTCAACTCATAAAATAGGAAATACATATAAGAAGGCGCTGAGAGGAAAGAATATAAGTAGATATGGATTTTTAAAAGCTGAGGAATATGTCAATTATGAAAAAACTGAATTATTAAGAGCAAGAAACGAGGACATTTTTAAAAGCAAAGAAAAATTAATTATGCAAATGATTAATATCAATTTTGTGATTACATACGATGATTCTCAATTTTATAATTTAGGAACAACTTATGCGATGACTTTAAAAAATAAAGGTAGTATTCTAAATATACTAGGTATTCTTAACAGCAAGTTGATTGGTTTTTATTATAAAAAGAAATTTACAAATGACTCATCATTGACTAACGCAATCTCTACTCAAAATTTAGTTACTATTCCAATCCCTGTTTCATTTTCAAGCAATTTTGGAAGTGTAATTAAAAACATATTAAGTTTAGAAAAAGAATTATTTTTTACTCTTGACAAATTACGTGTTTTACTCCAATCTAAATTCTCTTTAAGTAAATTAAGTAAAAAACTACAGAATTGGCATATCTTAGGATTTGGAGACTTTTTGAAAGAACTTAAAAAACAAAAAATACAATTGACTTTAAGTGAAGAAGCGGAGTGGATGCAATATTACAACGAGCAAAGAGAAAAAGCTCAAACCATAAAATCCGAAATAGATAAAACTGATAAAGAAATTGACCAAATGGTTTATGAGTTGTATGGTTTGAGTGAGGAGGAAATTAAAATTGTGGAGGATAAAGTGTAATGTATTCTTTTATAGAAAATATATATACAACGTGGGAAGATTTTGTTTCAAAAAATCCTGTTTCAAATCTTAATGATAAAAAGTATATTTACCGGGGTCAAACTAATAGTTTTTCAAATGGGCGATTTACCGAATGGGAAATAATATCTTCTTTTAATAGGTATTATTCGAAACTTCATTATAGATTTTCTCAGTTTATCAGTCAGCAAGTTTCTTTTATGAATTCGACATATTCAGAATATGAATTTGTAAAGAATAGTAATATTTTAAATTCAAGTATTATCTCAAAAATTTATTTCCTACAACATTATGGTGTTCCTACATGCTTTATAGATTTTACATATCATCCTCTGATTGCTCTATATTTTTCCATTTCATCATTAAAGGGGCAATCAGGAGGGGAAAATACAATTGAAGGGTTTCCTAAATATTATCCTGAAAACTATTGTTTTACTGTTCTCAGGATTGATACAACAAAGCTTCAAAAATTGATTGGAATAAAAAACTTAGAACATTTTGAACTCGATTTATTTATAAAGTACGATTCTTATTGTATTGATGTTGACCGCAATAATTATGCTCAGATTACCTTAGATTTATTTCCTGTACAGTCTGTTAATAATTCAAATAACTTCAATCTACTTAACCAAGATTCTTGTTTTCTTCTCTTTGACAATGCATCTTGTAATTCAATATCATTCGAGAAGTTTCTTCATTTATTTATTGAGAAACATCAGGTTCTTATTAATGAACCTTTTATTACAAAGTATCACATAAAATATAATACTGCGTTTAAGCCAATGAAGAGCAGGCAACCAGAATATATTAGCCTTTTCAAATTCTTAAAACAAAACAATATTTCAGGAAAAACTCTATTCAACGATATACAAGGATTAAAATATGACTTTAACTTTTTTCATCAGGAATAATCATGACTAACTCAGAACTACTACTATATCAAACCGAAGACGGACAAACTAAAATTGATGTCCGATTAGAAGATGAAACCGTTTGGCTTAGCCAAAAACAGATGGTTGAACTTTTTCAAACCACAAAGCAAAATATTAGCCTGCACATTCGCAACATATTTAAAGAAGGCGAATTGGATGAAATTTCAGTTGTCAAGGATTACTTGACAACTGCTACTGACGGCAAAAAATATTCAACTAATTATTATAATCTCGATGTTGTTATTTCGGTTGGTTACAGGGTAAAATCGCATCGTGGCACACAATTTCGTATTTGGGCAACCAAACAATTAAGAGAATATATAGTTAAAGGTTTTGTTCTTAACGATGAAAAACTAAAAGAAACAGGACTTACAAATCCGTATTTCGATGAACTGTTTGAGAGAATAAGGGATATTCGCAGTTCGGAAAAAATATTCTATGCCAAAGTCAGGGATATTTATACAACAGCCATCGACTATGACGCAACTACCAAAGAGAGCCAATTATTTTTTAAGTCGGTTCAAAATAAAATGCACTAGGCAATTCATGGTCACACAGCATCGGAGATAATTTATAAACGAACAGATTCTGAAAAGCAAAATATGGGGTTAACATCCTGGAAGAATTCACCAAAAGGAAAAATAAGAAAAGCGGATGTTTCAATAGCCAAAAACTATCTGAGTGAAGATGAACTAATAGACCTAAACCTGATTGTTGACTAGTACTTGTCGTTTGCCGAGTTGCAAGCAAGAAATCGCAACCCAATGTATATGAGCGACTGGCTTAATAAACTTCATGATTTTATGACACTCAATGATAGAGAAATTTTGAAACATGCAGGAACAATTTCGGCAAAACTGGCAAAAGAATTGGCTGAATTGGAATATAAAAAATATCGTAATAAAATGATTGATATTGAAGATGCGAAAGAGATTAAAGAATTGGAAGAGGGAATAAAAAGATTGGGAAACAAAAAGAAAAATAAGTAAGATGTTTCCAATGCAAACCGTCCCTTAGCTGTCAGGCACATTGGCAAAACGCACAAAGCCAACGCTAAAACCAAATTTTACCAAAGAGCCTTCCAGCCCGTCCCACACCATCGATATAAACAATAAACATTGCAGTAAATAAGATACATTTGAATTGAATGAAGAAAACAGCCAGCATATAACACGCGCTCATAAATAATTGCCGAGATAGTAGTAGATTCAACAGTTTTCTTCGCAACAAGTTCTAAGCAACTTGAAAGGAAAGCACTCCGAAATCGGCAACTATTCATAGTGTGCCGAGAAGCAATGAACGGCAATTAAATATTCATTGCATGCTGTAATTGAGATGGTGGAGTCCGCCTTAGGCGGATGACCCACCGGAGTCGTCTTGCAGGAGAGGGCTTTAAACCACCTAAAGGTGCTTTGGTAAAGAGCCAAGGTGCTGAGCGTTTAG
>CBDUWQ010000170.1:0-8502 GCA_965370965.1 uncultured Bacteroidales bacterium | reverse complement strand
AAAGTAATGTATTATCCCAAATCTAAAAGTTGCATTTATTAGTTGAATTTAAGAATTCTAATTTCATCGTATGGGAAATTTAATACTCTTTTTATCGCTTGCCCTTTTTGTGTCATTTTTATGTTCCGTTTTAGAGGCTGTTTTATTATCAACCACACTGCCTTTTATTAGTACTATTGAAGATAAAAATAAAAAAGGAGGTAAACTTCTTAAAAAATTCAAAACAAAAATTGACAGACCTATCGCAGCAATTTTAACTATTAATACTATTGCCCACACTGTTGGTGCTGCTGGCGTAGGTGCCGAATCAGTAAAACTGTTTGGCGAACAATATATGTTTATCATATCAGCTATTTTAACACTTCTTATTTTGTATTTTTCAGAAATAATTCCGAAAACCATAGGGGCAACTTACTGGAAAAAACTTGCTATACCTTCGGCATTTATTATAAATGCACTTATTTATATTACTTACCCCTTAATCCTACTTGCTGATCTTGCCACCAGAATTTTCACAAATAAGGAAAGTATAACAATTTCAAGAGAAGAGTTACTGGCCAATGCCTTGCTAAGTGAAAATGCAGGAGAAATAAATGAAAGTGAATCGGATATAATTGAAAACACATTAGCTCTAAATAAAAGTAAGGTAGAAGATATTTTAACCCCACGATCAGTTGTTTTTGCTTTTGAGAAAAGCACTACGGTTGAGCACGCCCTTCATTATAAAAACGATTTAAAAACTTTTTCGCGAATCCCAATTTATAATGGTGACATTGACAGAGTTGTTGGAATGGTTCTAAGCAAAGACATACTATTAAATAGCCTCGACAACAAAAAAGAAACACTGATTAATTTTTCAAGTACTATTTTTTCGGTTCACGAAAATATTTCGGTTTCGAAAACACTTTCGTTAATGCTTAAAAAGCACCAACACTTATTCGTTGTAAAAGACGACTATGGACAAACTTCAGGCGTAGTTAGCATGGAAGATTGCCTGGAAACTCTTTTGGGCAGAGAAATTATTGATGAATCTGATCAGGTTGAAGATTTACAAGAATTGGCAAAAAAAATTTTGAAGAAAAAATAAGGCAACTAATCAGTTAGTTTAATATCCTGATATTATGCACATTAAATAAATTTCGTTCTATATTTATTCAAGTTACGAGTTGCAAGTTGCGGGTTAAACCTGCAACTTGCAACTCGTAACTTTTTGTTGAAATTTCAATAATCACATTATCAAACAAATAGACAACTGATTATAGTAACAAAATAAGTTAAAAACTTTCCTCTACTCATCATATTTTCTATAACATATTAGCTTTAAAACCAATTAGCCAAAATAGATTGCTTAACTACAACAGCCTGTAATTAAAGCAATTAAAAAATAAAAAATAAAAATTTTAAAAGGCGTAAGATAAATAATTGACTATAACCGAATTGCATTATTTTTCATATTGATAAAATTCATAGATAGAAGTTAAGTATTTATTACTTTTGCATACAATTATTAAAAACATACAGCTTTAGTACAGCAATAACTATTAATTAATATAGGAGGAATAATGAACCTTACGGAAATTAAACAAGCTCACAAACTGCTTAAAGAGTATAAGTACGAATGGCATCCTATTGATAAAGGATATAACAACCGTACACTTTATGTGAATTTAGACGATAACCGGATAGAAGAAAAACCGGTTACCCAATTTATGAAAGATAAATTTATTGGTGGTAAAGGTTTTGGTTTAAAGCTGCTTTGGGAAGCAACAAAACCCGAAACAAAATGGAACGACCCTGAGAATGAGATTGTAATTTCTCCGGGACCCATTGCCGGTATTACCCAATATTCGGGTACAGGTAAATCATTAGTTGTAACCGTTTCGCCTACCGATTTTATTATGGACAGCAATGTAGGCGGTTTTTATGGGCCATTCCTTAAGTTTTGCGGATTTGATGCAATTGAGCTTCAAGGAAAAGCAAAAAACGATGTTATTATTGTAATAGACGAAGAAACGGCAACAGTTAGAATAGAGGAAGCCCCACTTGAGGAAAACGATAGCCACCTATTGGCCGACCAGCTAACAAAAATGTATGCCGACGAAGGTAAAGAGATAAATGTGTCGGTTGTATCGGCCGGACAAGCTGCCGACAACTCATTAATAGGTATGCTCAACTTCAGTTTTTACGATAAAAAACGTAAAGAGATACGCTTGAAACAAGCCGGACGTGGTGGAATTGGAACTGTTTTTCGCGACAAAAAAATTAAAGCTCTTGTAACCAAGGTTAAAAAAATTGGCGGTAACCTTAATAATGCTGTTGATATGCCTGCAATTATGGAGCGCGGCAAACGCTTTAACAAAGAGATGCGCGAGCTTGACGATTCACAATGCAAAATGACACAGATTGGCACCGCCCACCTTATGGAGATAATGAACGACTATGACCTTCTTCCCACACACAATTATAAATTTGGAGCACATAAAGACATAAAAAATATTGACTCGCACGAATGGAAACGCCGATTTACACAAGGTGTGCCCGATGGTTGTTGGTTAGGCTGCAATATGAGCTGTGCTAAAGGAATTGACCATTATGAATTGCGTACAGGGCCTTATAAAGGTCAAAAAGTTATTGTTGACGGTCCAGAATATGAAAACGCAGCAGGTTTAGGCTCAAACTGCGGTATTTTTGACCCCGACTATATTATTGAAGCAAACTTTTATTGCGACACATACGGCATTTGTACAATTACATGGGGTACACTAATGGCATTTGTAATGGAGTGCTATGAAAATGGTATATTAAACAAAGAGCGCACAGGAGGTTTAGACCTAAACTTTGGCAATAAAGAGGCAGCAATAGAAGTGATGCACCAGCTTGCACGCGGCGAGGGATTTGGAAAAATAGCAGGACTGGGTATTGCCGAAATGAAAAAACTATTTGTTAAAAACGGATGGGGCGACAAAAATTTCCTTAACGATATAGGAATGGTAAACAAAAACCTAGAATATTCTGAGTACGTTTCAAAAGAATCGTTAGCACAACAGGGAGGCTTTGCCATGACAAACAAAGGACCACAGCACGACGAGGCTTGGCTGATTTTTATGGATATGGTTAACAACCAGATACCAACATTTGAAGATAAAGCCGAAGCACTCCACTATTTCCCAATGTTCCGTACATGGTTTGGCTTAAACGGACTATGCAAATTACCATGGAACGATGTTGAGCCTATAGGCAACGCCGAAACAGACGAACCTGCAAAAGTTCCCGAGCACGTTGATAATTATGTAACTATTTTTAATGCTGTTACAGGTCTTAAAATAGACAAGCATGAAATAATTCGCCAATCGGAAAGGGTTTATAGCTACCAGCGTATCTTTAACATACGCCGCGGTTATGGTACTCGTAAATATGATGCACAGCCTTACCGTGCAGCAGGACCGGTTACCAACGAGGAGTACGAATCGCGCCAAGAACGCTACGACAAGCAGTTGACAGACATTGGTTATGATGTAAACGGAAAAACAACCGATGAGAAAAAAGCAGCAATGCGCAAACACCGCGAGGGGCAATATGAAAAACTATTGGATGCTGTTTACAAACGCCGCGGATGGACTCCAAACGGAGTACCTACAATAAAATATTTGAAAGATATTGGTATGGATTTGCCTGAATTGGTTGAAATAATTAAACCACTTATGTAAAAATCATTTAAATAAATATATGAAAAGTCATCTCGGTTATTTGAGGTGACTTTTTTTATACCAACAACAATTAACACATTCTATTATGAAAACAATAAAAAACATAATTTTAATTGCATTAACAACTGCATGCCTTTTACCATTGAATGCAACAGCTCAAGAAGAAAAAGAATCGCCATTTTCATTAGGAGCCGATATGGTAAGCCGTTATATATTCAGAGGCTTAGATTTTGGCAGCTCTCCGGCAATTCAACCATCATTAGAGTATTCAAAAAGTAATTTTACTATTGGGATGTGGGGCTCATATTCATTGCTTGCAACGCCTCCGGGCATTGAGGTTGATTTATATGCAAATTATGAATTTGACTTTGGCTTATCATTAGGAGTTACAGATTACTATTTTCCCGGCGAACGGTTAAAAATTAGTGCCGACAGTACTATTACCTCCATACGAACCGGTAAATATTTTGATTATAGAAATTTCCACCTTTTTGAATTAAATATTTCTCAATCAATTGGCAACCTGAGCTTAGCTGCCAATTGGAACTTTTATAATTTAAACAATGCCCTGTATTTTGAAGTGAATTATGGTTTTAAATATTTTAGTGTTTTTGTGGGCGCAGGAAACGAAATATATACTATAAACAAAAATTTTAATGTAGTAAACTTAGGGTTATCAGCTTCAAAAGACATTAAAATCACAGAAAACTATGCACTGCCAATTTCAGCATCAGTAATCCTAAATCCCAATGTAGAGCAAATACATTTGGTTTTTATAGTTAGCCTGTAAAATAAAGTATTACCTAAATTGAGCAATTGTGATAAAATAAAAAATCCGGTCAAAACCGGATTTTTTATTACTCATCAGTAAAATGATAATGTTTTTTTACATACTCTTCAATTTCCCAGTTGCAATCTAACCCTTTAGGGCAGGTAACAAAATCACCAGGCAAAACTTCATATTCTTTTCCCTCTGCTTTTATTTTTACCTTACCCTTAATTAAATAAAACTGCTCCTTTTCATCATAACTCCATTCAAAAACCGAAGCTTCTTTTTCCCAAATAGGCCAATTATTAATGCCCATTTTACGAAATTCATGAGTCGAAATCTTTTTAATTACGATATCCATAGGCTTAATTCGGTTGGTACTTAACAAAGTTAATAAAATTTTTAATCCTTTACAATAAAAAACCAAATCTTTATTACTATTTGCCTACATTATCAATAATAAAACTAAAAAGCAAACCTAATACCTTGTGCTAAAGGCAATTCACTACCATAATTAATTGTATTGGTTTGTCGGCGCATATAAGCCTTCCAACTGTCCGATCCCGATTCCCTACCTCCTCCTGTATCTTTTTCTCCGCCAAAAGCTCCACCAATTTCAGCCCCCGATGTACCTGAGTTAACATTTGCAATTCCGCAATCGGAACCTACCCCAGATAAAAACAACTCGGCCTCGCGCATATTTAAAGTAAAAACCGACGACGATAATCCTTGTGGCACACCGTTGTTTAGCTCTATTGCCTCATCAAAATTTTTGTATTTAATTAGGTAAACAATAGGTGCAAAAGTCTCCTGCTGAACAATTTCATAATAATTCTCGACCTCAACAATTGCCGGAACTACATAATTTTTGCTTTTATAACGTTTATTAGTTAATACTTTCCCTCCAAAAACAATTTTCCCACCCTCTAAAACAACCTTTTGCAAAGCTCCCTCAAATGCTTTAACAGAATAACTGTCAATTAAAGGTCCTATTAAAGTATCTCCGTCAAGCGGATTCCCAATTTTACATTCTAACTGTTTATATGCATCTATTAATGACTTTTTAACATTATTATAAACACTCTCGTGAACAATTACCCTGCGGGTTGATGTACAACGTTGCCCTGCAGTACCAACCGCCCCAAAAACTATTGATGGTATTGCCATGCTCAAATCGGCATGTTGCGATACAATAACTGCATTATTTCCGCCTAACTCCATTATGGTTTTTCCTAAACGTTTGCCAATAATTTTACTGGCATGTTTGCCAACTTTGGTTGATCCGGTTAATGAAATCAAAGGTATTCGCCTGTCTCCCAGCATATCATCACCAAATTCCTTTGATGAACCAATAACCAAATTAAAAACACCCTCGGGCACATTATTAGTTTTAAGCACATTATTTATTATTTTTTGAGTGGCAATAGCCGTCAGCGGTGTTTTTGAGCTTGGCTTCCAAACAACAACATTTCCGGCAATTGCTGCAATCATACTGTTCCATGCCCATACGGCAACCGGAAAATTAAACGATGTAATTACCCCAACCACCCCCAACGGGTGATACTGATCGTACATACGATGGTTTTTCCGCTCTGAGTGCATTGTAAAGCCATTTAGCAAACGCGATTGCCCAACAGCAAAGTCGCAAATATCAATCATCTCCTGAACCTCGCCCAACCCTTCTTGAAATATTTTGCCCATCTCTAATGTAACCAGCTTTCCTAAATCATTTTTTGCATTGCGCAGCGCAATACCTATCTGCCTAACAACCTCTCCCCTTTCGGGAGCCGGTATTGTGCGCCATACCTTAAAAGCTTGGGTAGCCTTTACCATTACATAATCATAATCATCTTTGCAGGCCGAATAAACCGAACCTATCCGCTTATTATCAATGGGCGATATTGAGTCAATTGGCTCTCCGTTGGTTTTTTTCCAGTTAACGCCAGTTGAAACACCAAAATTATAATCTTCAATCCCTAATTTCAATAATAAATTATTCATAATAGTTATAGTATATTTATTGATAAAAAAAATGTAGCAACACACTTTTTAGTAAAACATTATTCATCTAAAAACGGATATTTAAAGCTACTATCGGGTAAAAAATTCTCCTTTATGGTGCGCGGCGATACCCAGCGCATCAAATTTATTGCCGAGCCTGCCTTATCGTTTGTACCACTGCCGCGCGCACCACCAAAAGGCTGCTGCCCCACAACTGCTCCAGTGGGCTTATCGTTAATATAAAAATTGCCGGCAGCGTGTTTTAATATTTCTGATGCCATGTCGATAGCATTGCGGTCTTTTGAAAAAATAGCACCGGTAAGCCCATAAGCCGAAGTGCGGTTTACTAGTTCTAATGTCTCCTCAAATTTATCATCATCGTACAGATAAATGGTAATTACCGGACCAAAAATCTCCTCTTCCATTGTCTCGTAATGCGGATTGGTTGTTAAAATAACCGTTGGCTCAATAAAAAACCCTACCGATTTGTTGTAATTACCACCAAAAACAATTTCGCAATTACCCGACTGTTTTGCCCTGTCAATATAATTTACAATATTATCAAATGACTTTTCGTCGATAACCGCATTAAAAAAATTGCCGAAATCATTGGGTGTACCCATTTTCATATCCTCTAAATCACACTTTATTTCTTCATAAATTGTTTTCCAACTCAATTTTGGGATATAAACACGTGAAACCGCTGAGCATTTTTGCCCCTGATACTCAAACCCTCCACGGGTTATTGCCGTTGCCACCTGGCTTGGGCGAGCCGATTTGTGCATAACCACAAAATTTTTACCACCTGTTTCGCCCACAATACGCGGGTACGATTTGTATTTGTGAATGTTATTACCAATAGTTTTCCAAATATTTTGGAAAACCCCGGTTGATCCGGTAAAATGCACTCCTGCAAAATCGGAGTGGGTAAAGCATGTATCAGAAATATCGCGCCCCGATGCAAAAACCATGTTTATAACGCCATCGGGCAAACCGGCCTCGTGCAATATCTCCATAATTAAGGTTGCTGAATATATCTGCTTTTCGGCAGGCTTCCAAACAACGGTATTGCCCATCATAGCCGGCGCAGTTGGCAAATTGCCACCAATTGATGTAAAATTAAACGGTGAAATTGCCAAAACAAACCCTTCAAGAGGACGCTGCTCGGTACGGTTCCACACAATTGCATTCGATTCGGGCTGCTGCTCCATTATCTCGGTCATATAGCGCACATTAAACCTAAAAAAATCAATAAGCTCAGCTACTGCGTCAATTTCCGATTGATACGGATTTTTTGATTGCCCCACCATAGTGGCAGCATTTACACGATACCTGTAAGGCCCTGCTATTAAATTAGCTGCTTTTAAAAATATTGATGCCCTGCTCTTCCAGTCCATATTTTCCCACTTATACTTGGCAGCAAGGGCAGCATCAATAGCTTGCCCAATATGCTGTTTGCCACCTCGGTGGTAATAACCAATTTTATGTTTGTGGTTATGAGGCGGGTTAATATCAACCTGTTTATCAGTTTTAACCTCCTTACCACCTATTACCATAGGTATCTCTTTAACCGAATTGTTAAAACAGTCTATTGTATTTTTAAGCTCAATGCGCTCTTTTGTTCCGGGCGCATAACTGTAAACGGGTTCGTTTTGCGCTGGTGGAACTATAAAAAAACTACTTTTCATATTTATACTTATTTAGATTCATTATAAATTAATAATATAACCATTTTTTACACTTATAGTTTTGATAAAACCCAATTATTTCAAAACAAAAGCACCATCAAAAAACAAAATTCGTTATGCACTTTTTTGCATGTCGCAATTTTAAGAATTATTTCTGAATAATTTATCCAGTTTAATTTTTTACTAATCATGATTTATCATTGGCATACTGTACTGTATAATTAATAGATATTGGTTATAAGCAGAGCCTGCTAAGTTTTTTATGTAGTAACTATATAAATTATTGTTACTAATCAGTGTAAGCAAAGTCTTTAAAATTAAGGAGTAATGTAATTTT
>CBDUWQ010000169.1:0-8589 GCA_965370965.1 uncultured Bacteroidales bacterium | reverse complement strand
TTTTTTAAAAAGTTTTGTTGTGTTTATAAAAGCTTTTTCTTATCAAACTTTGTGTTTTTGTGCCTTCGTGGTGGACTTTATTTTTACCACAAAGGTTGCTAAGGTACGTTGAGTATTTTATTTATTTTTCTCTGCGTTCCTCTGCTTCTCTGCGGTTAAAAAAATAAAAATTTTAGTTGAACTTAGTCGCTGTCCCAGACAGCAATTATTCTTATGAATAGTTGTGGTTGAGTAATAACCAAAAACCAAATTAACAATAAACAAAACTCCTAATAAACAGGTAATTAAACCTTATTTGTTAAAAAAATATTACTAATTTTGCAGCTCAAATTTTAGAAGGTGTTGATGCAAGGTATGAGTAAAAAAGGTATTTTAATAAGGTTTATAGTTTCTGTTTTTTTGTTTAGCCCGGTCATTAGTTTTGCAGGTGGATTGCATATAAAAGATGACATGAAAAAACTGGTGAATTATAAATGGATGGTAAAAAAGCACTATCCTATTTATACAAAACAGAGGCTGGCACAATACAAATCGTGGAAAGAGAATAAAATACCCAAAAATTTTCGCATTCCAATAGAGCTCCAAAGCTACCGCGATAATAATTCGGCTAGGTATTATGTAATTTATAACCCGGCATATAAAATTGGGGTGGGCTATGTTCCTTCAAATTTAACACAATTTTATGAAGAGGAGGCGTGGTTTGCTTACCAGCGGCTTGGGCACGATGCTCCTAGCTTAAGCATTGTTTTGGCGCAGCAATTTACCGAATCGGCCTTTAACCCGTGGGCAATAGGCGACAACAATATGAGCAACGGGCTGCCACAACTGTACCGCAAAACAGCCGAGTTTTTATATAAAACCGATAAAAAAACATGGCAACAGCTTTTTTATTTCGACAAATACGGAAAGCACCATTTCAAGAGCGTTAGGGCAATGGTAAAATTTCCATTTATATTTTTGCCCCACGTAAAAAAATACGATTTTGAGCATAAATTTGAGGGCATCCGCAGGTATAACGGAGCTGGCGAAAATGCCGTAAAGTATGCCGAAAAAGTAATGAAAAGAAGCCTTTTTTATGAAGAGCTGTTTGCCGAAAATAATACAATACCACTTGATACCACAGGGTTTAAGAATAATTTGTTTAGTATGATTAATTTAACATTGTTGGCTCGTAATGAGGAACCAATTGACAATGTTTTAATGAACCGGATATTTGCAAATGCATTGGCTCAGTTTTATTCGGGTTATGTGCGCAATACCTATATGCAGCATTATTTGGTGCCGGTTTATGAAAAAGACCCTCTGTTGGCTGCACAAAAAACCGACTATTTAATTCCGGTCGATGGCAAAGACTACTATATAATTGTTGAAGATGGGCATGTAATTTACCAGTATTTTAATGATTCGCAGATACTTTTAAATGTAATTAGCCATTCAAAAAACCGTGATTATTACCTTTATTATATTGAGAACAAAAAAAGGGTTAAGGTTACCAATTTAAAAAAAGTGGGCAAACGGCAGGTATTCTCCAATATAAAACCCGGCGACAAAATTTATATACCACCGGGAACGGTTCTTTTATCGCCAAAAACAAATTTGGCAGTACGCATAAATTAGGTATATGACAATACCCACAAATTACTGATATTTGGATCACCTGCTTCCAGCAGGTTTGCTCTATAATACCATTTTATAATCAAAATTACCGGTATAACAGAAATACATTATATAAAGAATTTACAACAATAATAATCTTCAAATGATAATTTGTGAACACACACCAGTACTCTCTCCAATTTAAGTGACTTGAAATTTGTGTAATTAGTGAACAAAAGTAGTTTTAGGTTATTTAATTAGATTTAATAAACTTCTTAATAATCAACCCATTTTTGGTATTAATACGCATATAGTAAATTCCCACAGGCAAACTTGAAATATTGACTTGGGTTTTTTGCTTATTACCATTAAATGATGAGCTGTAAACATGTTTACCTGCTAAATCAATAATATCTAGGCTACTAAACTTACTATTATTAGCCGATTTTACTATTATCATTTCATTGGCAGGGTTTGGCATTAATGTAATTTGAGTCTGACGTATTGTCTCTACAATATTTAAAACAATATTGGCCGGATGGTTTGAAATAATATTATAGTAGGGGTCAAATACAATTTCATCAACAATAAAATCGGCATTATAAGTAAAATCCTGATTGTTTTGTATATTATGAAATGTAACAAGTTTTTCCTGTCCTGAACCCTTTAATAAAATTGGCACATGCATTGCAAAAAATGGAACAGATGAGTGAGTTGTTATTTGTGAAATATTCAAACTTATTTTGTTGTCTAAATTTTGCGCCCATTTAATAGTATAATTAGGATAGCCCTCACCATAATACCAATCGTTAAAAAAGGTGGTAAGGTTGGTATCAGCAGCTACTTCTAAATATTGTTGAACATCATTTGCCGATGCAAAACCGCCACTTGTTTTGGGGTCAATCAGAAGTTCCTTTATTCCTGTAAAAAATCCCTCATCGCCTATTTGGTTACGTAACATTTGCAGCATTAATCCCCCTTTTTTGTAGGTAAGGGTACCATCAAAAATTCTGTAAACATTACTGGTGTCTTCCACAAAAATTGACCCCGATTGCCCGTATGCAAGAACCGCGCTCATTTTGTTTGCTTTCCAGCTAACCAAATTTGCAGGGTACAAATGTTCCTGAGCAAGGCATTCGCAAAAAACAGCAAATCCTTCGTTTACCCAAATGTGCTGCCAACTGTTACAGGTAACATGGTTGCCAAACCACTGGTGGGCTAACTCATGGGTAATTAAACTCTCGCTAAAACCACCCATAAAACTCATTGTTTGATGCTCCATTCCTCCGCCCCAGCCAAATTGCGCATGACCGTATTTTTCATTACTAAAAGGGTAGGGTATAAAAAGGTTGCTAAAAAGTTCAACAACAGTTACCGTAAATTCAGTTTGTGTTGAGGCAGAACTTAAATTTTCAGGATAAACATAATTCAATATCTCAACAGAGTCGGTTTCGTTAACCATGGCATAATGTGAGTACGATGCGTAATTAGTTACCGCAATGGCTACCAAATAGGAGGCAATAGGGTAGCGGTGTTTCCACCACGTTAGCTTTGTATCACCATCAATATTTTCAAACATTAATTTGCCGTTTGACCCAACTTTATTAACTGATGGTGTTTCAACGTAAATATCAATAGAATCAATTTTATCGGTAAGCGATTGTTTGCAGGGCCACCATTCGCGTGCGCCATAGGGCTCCGATAGTGTCCATAAAATAGGTGCTCCGTTATGCACATCAGTTTCAAATGCGCCAAAACCTGTTAATGTTTGCGGTGTACCCTTATAATAAACCGTTACCGAATCAATGTCGCCCTCATTAAGTACATTGGGTAAAGTTATTTTTACTAAATTATTGGTGTGGTTTACAGTAAGCAGTGTATTGTTGTGTTTAACACTATCAACACTAAGGGCATTTATTAAATCAAAATATATAAAAGCCATATCGTTTTCAAGAGCCTTAAAATGCGATGTAACCTCTCCTTGAATATACTTTACTGCAGGGTCAATTTTCCATAAAATTCTATGATAAATAATATCGTAGTTATTGGTTTCTGGGCTGGCCTTAAAATTCATTTTTGAGGTAAATGCCTTTTGTTCACAATTTATATAATCGGTTGGGGCGTTAACTTGTGCAATACTTGTTAATGTAAAAAAAGCTAATAGGCTAACAATTGGTATGTATTTCATGATTTATTTTTTTTAAATGCAAATAAAAAATAAATGTAGTAAATTTTTTAATTCGTTTAATAAAATGAATAATATTTTTCAATTATTATTCAATAGTTTGTTAAATTTTCAGATCTAACAGGTTTTTAAAACCTGTTAGATCTAATTATTAGTAATATATACAATTATTTGCAAAAAGCACAATGTGTTGTGTATTAGTAGTTTATAAATATTTAACGAACTATTGATTATTAATATGTCCATAAATTTACATAGTGTCAACAATAAAACTCGGTGTTTTCGGGCAAGCACTACATAACATCACCACCTGTATCCATATCATTACCACCACTACGTTTTTTACTCTTTATTTTGTAATTATTAAGTTTATAACTTACTGTTAGCATTACAATGGGTGTGTTAGGATTAAATATTTTATATTCATAAAAATCTGCCCCGGCTGATTCAAATTCATGTTTCCATGTACCAAAAACATCACGTACTTGCAAGGTTGCTGATAATTTGCGCTTAAAAAAATCTTGTTTAATGGCAGCACTTGATGAGAAAAATCCTGCTGATTTTCCTTGAGCTTTAACTGTTGGACTTTGATATGAAAAATCAAGTTGAAATCGAGTATTTGGTGAAACCTTAAAAGTGTTATTAAAGCGGGTATTCCAACTAAAGTCGTGCTGTGTTTTTTCTTTGTCATATAGCTTAACTTCAAGCCGGTAGTCGTAAAAATCGACCATTAGGTTAGCAGTGTACCATTTTAATGGTGAGTAATTAACCATAGCTTCAACCCCCAAAGCAAAATCTTTTCCAACATTTTCAAAAGTGTGAAGCATTACGTCTTTTTGCTCAGGATAAGGTGTTAATACCCTTTCAATTTTACTTTCGGTTATACGGTAATATCCTTCAAGTGAGTAAAAATTCTTTTTCTGAAATTTTTTCTGGTATCCCAGTTCAAAAGAGTTAATATATTCCGGTTCAAGCTCTGGATTACCCTGTCTTACATTATTAGCATCTCTCCATGTAATAAAAGGCTCTAAATAGTATCCGCGTGGACGCTCGATACGTTTGGTATAACTTACCATAATTTGTTGATTAGCAGGTAAATTGTATGAAAAATGCAGAGTTGGAAAAAAATCGGGTCTTTCAATTTTATACTCTTTACCTGTTTCTTCAATCTCTAACAAACGGTATGTGTATTCCATGCGTAACCCTGCCTGATAACCAAAATCACCATATTCTCCTCCTAAAATTCCATAAGTGGCATAAGTATTTCTAATATAGTTAGTATTATTACTGTATTTGTCATTAAGCTCATATTCATCTGTCTGAAAATTGTATTCAAAAACTTTGTTTTCGTCTTTACTTTTTGTTGTTTGCGACTGGATACCTG
Organism: uncultured Bacteroidales bacterium; assembly: GCA_965370965.1. Taxonomy (GTDB): domain Bacteria; phylum Bacteroidota; class Bacteroidia; order Bacteroidales; family SZUA-534; genus GH45. The sequence goes on along the minus strand of CBDUWQ010000169.1, from coordinate 3,424 downwards.
CCTCAAGTTTACCACCCCAGTCAAATGGCTGAGAGTAATCTAATTTTAGTCGTAAGCCTGTATAAGGCCCTGTTTCTGTTGATTTTCGTGCTTCACTAATTGTATCTGCATGGTAAACTTTATTTAACGATTCTTCATCCATTTGTCTTCCATCTGCAACAATTTGTGCTTCAATAAAATGTTTACGGTTATTATTAAAAGTGTGTTTGTAATCAAAATTGGCAGAGTATGATAATCCTCCATGTGTAAATCCGTCTTCAGTATTATACAAATCATTTATTCCAATTACATCAATCCACTCATCATAGTTTTTTTCTGATTTCATTGACATTGAACGATTACCTATTCTTCCATTTATTCCAATTACATCGGCTTTTGTAGGCGACCAATCAAAGCCGGCTCTTATGCCCGAGTTATTACGGCTCCGTTCAAAAATACCATCAGATTTAATATAAAGCATAGAGTCGGTATTTAGTCGGGTATTTCTATTATACTCTAAATCGCCGGGCATATTCCTTGAATTGTAATCGCCGCCAACATACAAATGTATTTTATCGCTACGGTAGTCAACAGTAAAATCACCACCATAGTTTGAGAATCTGCCAATATTGGCATTTACAATACCACTCACACCATTTAGTTTATTCTTTTTGGTAATAATATTCACTATACCCGAAGCTCCATCGGGTTCGTACTTAGCCGATGGATTTGTAATAATTTCAATATTATCAATTGCTCCGGCTGGTATTTGGCGTAAAGCATCGCTTGGCTCAAGTACTGTTGGTCTGCCGTCAATTAAAACAGTAAACGATCCGCTGCCGCGTAGGGTAACATTACCTTCAATATCAACTTTAACAGATGGGATATTTTCAAGAATATCAACCGCTGTACCCGATTTTGCAGTAAGCTGCTGACTTACATTAATTATTTTTTTGTCAATTTTATATTGAACCGATGCTTGATCGGCAACTATATTAACAGATTCAAGCTCTTTAGTATTAGGTTCAAGAAAAATATTACCAAGCTTTAACTCGCGGGTATTAACTTCAATTTTAATACTTGGAACTGTTACGGTTTTATATCCCATAAATGTAACGATAAGGTAGTAATTACCCACAGAGTTGTTTTTTAGCCTAAAAAATCCTTCGCTATCAGAAATTACACCTGTTATCAGCTCTTTATTTTGCTGTTTGTAAAAGGCTATGGTTGCATATTCTATAGGTTTACCGTCTGAATTGTCTATAATAGTTCCAACTATATTGCCTTTTTTATTTGCGGTGTTATTTTTTTCAGTTTCAGTTTCAGATGCAAATGCAATTGTTACAAAAGCAGTTAGAATAATTACAATTAGTTTTTTCATTGTTTATAACGATATTAATTTTCTTTTTGACGATTTTTATTTTTAAAACTTGCAGTTTTTTTATTTTTTGCTTTTTACAAAAATGATACCACATGTATTGGCAACAAGTCGCAATAAAAACTATTAGGTTACACTAAAGGTAATTTTGGTTCTCGTATGCTTGTAAAGATTGAATGATGAGGTTTTACCTTATCTTTGTTAAAATAATATTAAAATATATGATATTTGTTACAGGAGGAACAGGTTTAGTAGGAGCAAGGCTAATTTTTGATTTGGTTAATAAAGGAGAAAAGGTTACTGCCTTAAAACGGGCAGGTACATCATTAAATAGGTTTTTATCTTTAATATCGTTTTATACCAACAATAACAAGGCTATTGAAAAAAATATTACTTGGGTTGAGGGCGATTTATTGGATTTTGAGAATTTAACTAAAGTAATACCTATAGGGGCCAAGGTTTATCATTGTGCGGCTAAGGTTTCGTTTAATCCTAAAATGAGCAACAATATTATAGAAAACAATGTTGAGGGCACAGCAAATTTAGTAAACGCATGTTTATTGAAAAATGTTGTTAAACTTTGCCATGTGAGCAGTATTGGCGCTTTGGGCGGAAAAATTAACGGTCAGCAAATTAATGAGAATACCCCTTGGTCATCAGTAGGCAAATCGGCCTATTCGTTAAGCAAATATTATTCTGAACTTGAAGTTTGGCGCTCAATGGCCGAAGGGTTATGTGCCGTAATTGTTAACCCTTCGGTAATTTTGGGAGCAGGTAATTGGAATCAAGGTAGCCCACAGCTTTTTTCAATGGTTTCAAAAGGGTTAAAATATTATACCAGCGGAACCACTAGTTATGTTGATGTTAAAGATGTATCAAAAGCTATGATAATGCTAATGGATTCTGATATTGAAGGAGAGAGGTTTTTGTTGGCTTCTGAAACCTTATCATATAAAAGTTTGTTTATAAAAATTGCAGATTCAATACAGGTAAAAGCACCTTATAAGTATGCGTCAAAATTTATTACGGGGGTGGCTTTTAGATTAGAGAAAGTTAGAAGTGTAATTCTAAGCAACGAACCTAAAATGACTCGCCAAACACATACTATTTCACATACAAGCGATAATTATTCGGGTAAAAAAATTACTGAAAAACTTAACTTTTCTTATACTCCTATAATCGAAACAATAAAATTTATTGGTAACTGTTTTGTAAAACAACCTGCCTGTATTGGCAAACAGGCAAAAAGCAAAATAATAAGATATTTTTTCATATGTTTTTTTTTTATAGTAATAAATGCAAAGTCATTCAGCCAATGTAAATATATAAATACTGTTTTTTCTTCAGGAGAGCAGTTTGAATATAAGGTATATTATAAATTGGGTTTTATGTGGTTTAATGCAGCACAAGTTTCGTTTAAGGTAGAATCAACATTATATAATAACAAAAAAGCGTATCACTTTATAAGCTCCGGACAAACATTACCAAATTACGATTGGATTTATAAAGTGCGAGATAGTTTTCAATCAATTGCCGATTCGGCAACACTAAGTCCATACAGCTTTTCAAGAACAACAACCGAAGGGGGTTATAGTGTAAATAACAAATATACTTTTGATTATAATAATCATAATATATATTCAACAATACAAAATAGTAAAAAACCTTTATACAATGACACACTTAAAATTGAGGAGTGTACTTTAGATGTTTTAACCGCCATTTATGCATGCAGAAACATTGATATTTCAAAACTTGTTTTTAATGATACCATTCTGCTTAAAATGTTGGTTGATAATAAAATCCATAATTTGTATTTGCGGTACATGGGTATTGAAATTGTTGAATTAAAAAACGGCAAAAAATATAGTTGTAAAATATTTGCAGTTTTAATGGTTGAAGGTACAATATTTTCAGGCGGTGAGGATTTAACAGTATGGATTTCAGACGATAAAATCAAAATACCAATAAAGGTTGAGGCTAAAATACTAGTAGGTTCAATTATTGCCGAAATTGATAAAGTAAAGGGTAACAAGTGGTTATTGAATTTTCAAATTATTGAAAATA